>JAHEYA010000088.1:0-1103 GCA_023251855.1 Bacteroidota bacterium | reverse complement strand
AAAGATATTGCCACTTTAAATCAAAAAATAAAAAGCGGAAAAGATTCACGAAAAACACTTATTTATAAGCGTATACTAAGCTTTTTAAGTGTTGCTACCTACATGCAAACAAGTGGAGCATTAAAACAAAATGCAATAGAGGCGGCCGATTTTTTCAGTAAGATCTATATATTGGTTGATCCAACAAATAGTGAAGCACATTATTTAAATGCGGATGTTTATGCGAAAGAAGGAAAAAATGCAGAAGCACTAAAATCCTTGAATGAGGCTGTTAAAAATGGGTTTAAGGATGTTGGCCGTTTGCAGAGTGATAGTGGATTTATTGGAATAAAAGACTCGGAAGAATTTGTAAAGGTGGTTAAAAGTATAAAATAAGTTTATTTATTTTATCTCGCAAAGACGCTAAGACGCAAAGGGTTAAAGATTATTATCTCGCAAAGACGCTAAGACGCAAAGGGTTAAAGATTATTGTCTCGCAAAGACGCTAAGACGCAAAGGGTTAAAGATTATTCACTATTCTCGTTATCCCGGTTTTAATTAATGGCTCATTAAAATTGATTAAAAGTCCAAGTTTACAGCCTGTTAACTTTAAGTATGTCAATAATTGTTTTGGGTGAACTTGCGCTAATATTTCAACCGATTTCAATTCAATAATTACTTTTTTTTCAACAATTAAATCGGCTCTAAAACCAATTTCCATTTTAACTTCATTCCAAATTACCGGAATTCCTCTTTGTCTTTCAACCTTTAGACCTTCTCTGATTAATTCATAATACATTATCTCTTCATAGACTGATTCCAATAATCTAGGGCCAAGTTTCGAGTGAATTTGATATGCTGAATTTACAATTATTTTTGAAATTTCGTTTTCGGTCATAATTTTATTTTTCTAGCAAAAGCGTTAAGGCGCAAAGAACAGTGCTTCGCGTCTTTGCGTCTTTGCGAGATACTTTTTAATCCCAACCGGATGCAAGTACATCACACAAATGCATCATTTTCATTTTTTTATTTTGTTTTTTTGCATACCCATCAATATGCATAAGGCAGGAAACATCTGTAGATATAAGATATTCGGCACCAGTTTGAATTGCATTTTCAAGTTT
>JAHEYA010000087.1 GCA_023251855.1 Bacteroidota bacterium | reverse complement strand
TGATTGAGTGGGGGCGAATGTTCCTGTAAATGGGGCTGTTCCACTGCCTATTGCGCCATTGGCTCCGTTGGCAGCAAAACAGGTGTTAAAATAATTATCCCCGGAACCTCCGTTGTTGCTCGACAATAGAATGAAAGTGCCATCAGGTGCTTTTAATTTTATTTTTAAATCGCTGTCCCATGTATGCGATATGTTAATGCAAACTGTTATTAAACCGAAAGTTACAGTATCAATCTGTGTTGGTAATCCGCTTACAGTTAGTGGAAAACAACATTCAATATTATGGTCTGAAATTCCTCCCCCTGTTGAGTTAGTAAAGGTTTGAGCCTTTGAAACAGTTGGCAATAGGCAATAAGCAATGGGCATTACGATGAAGATAATAATTCGTTTTTTCATTTTTGGTAGATTGTGAAATTGTAAATTCGCCCTAATCAATTTTTTAAAATAATATTCTTTTTATTGACCCCTGACAGGGTTTGAAACCCTCTCAGGGGTGGTTAATCAATAAGCCCTTACATTTTCGCCTTCCATATAATTGATGAATGATTTGTTGACCACCTTATTACCACCCGGTGTTGGATAGTTTCCGGTAAAATACCAGTCGCCGGTATTATTAGGACAGGCAGTATGCAAGCCTTCAATAGATTGATAGATAACATCTACTTCGGCATTTATTTCTTCGGAGTGAAGTAATTCTGCAATTTTTTTTGAGATCTGTTCCGGAGCGAATGGTTTATATATTTCCTTTACCACATTGGTGATATGCTCTTTTGGTAAACCTTCCTGTGCTTTCGCTTTTTCATAAAGTTCATCCAACAAGTTCTCCTTAAAATTATCTTTTAATAATTGCACTGCAGCCTGAAAGGCAATAAAATCGCCAAGTTTAGCCATATCAATGCCATAACAATCGGGATAACGAATTTGCGGAGCTGATGAAACAACCACAATTTTTTTTGGTCCTAATCGATCCAAAATTTTTAGAATACTTTGTTTCAGTGTAGTTCCACGAACAATAGAATCATCAAGAATAACCAGGTTATCTACCCCTTCTTTTACAACTCCGTATGTAGTATCATAGATGTGCGCTACCATCTCATCACGCTGACTATCATTGGTAATAAAAGTGCGAAGCTTTGCATCTTTAATTGCAATTTTATGAACCCGCGGATGAATAGAAAGTATCTCACTCAGCTTTGAACTATCAGGATTACTGCCCAATTTCAAAATTTTATCTCTTTTAACAACATTCAAATAATGGTGCAATCCTTCAATCATCCCACCAAATGCTACTTCCGCAGTATTGGGGATATAGGAGAAAACCGTATTTCTTAAATCATTATCAACCGCTTTTAAAATAGCCGGACAAACCTGGTGGCCGAGCTTCTGGCGCTCTTTATAGATATCAGCATCACTGCCTCTCGAAAAATAAATACGCTCAAAAGAACAAGCTGTTTTTTCAAGTGGCTCTAATATTTCATGTTCACCAAAGCTACCATCTTTCTTTATTATCAATGAGTTGCCGGGTTGTAGCTCCTTTATCTTTCCGATAGGGACATTAAAAACAGTTTGTATAACAGGGCGTTCAGAGGTTACTACCACTACTTCATCATCAGAATAATAAAATACAGGACGAATTCCATTAGGATCACGCAACACAAAAGCATCGCCATGACCTAATAAACCTGCCATTGCATAACCTCCATCCCATTTTTTGCTCGCATCTTTTAAAATACTTTGTATGTTCAAATGCTTCGCTATGAGCTCTGAAATTGCCTCATTTGAATGACCTTCTTTTTTGAATTTTTTGAATAAGCGTTCATTTTCTTCATCCAGAAAATGACCAATTCTTTCCATAACAGTAATGGTGTCCGCTTTCTCTTTGGGGTGTTGCCCAAGCTCAACCAGTTGATTAAAAAGCTCATCAACATTGGTTAAATTAAAATTACCTGCAACTACTAAATTGCGGGTCATCCAATTATTTTGACGCAAAAAGGGGTGACAATTTTCCAGACCATTGCCTCCGAAAGTGCCATAACGTAAGTGACCTAGGAATAATTCACCTGTATAAGCAACATTTTTTTTAAGCCATGCTGCATCTTTAAGTTTGGTAGGATTTTTTGAATAAACTTCTTCAAAACGGTGAATAATTTTTCCGAATATTTCTTTGATCGCATTGCTGCCTACTGCTCTGCTTCTGCTTATATAGCGGGTTCCGGGAGCAACATCAAATTTTATATTGGCAACACCAGCACCATCTTGTCCGCGATTATGTTGCTTTTCCATCAGTAAATACAATTTATTTACTCCATAAAGCGGGGTGCCATATTTTTTGATGTAATAATCCAAGGGCTTCAGCAAGCGGATCATCGCTATTCCACACTCATGTTTTATTGCATCACTCATAATAAATTGATTTGGATTCGGTTCGCTAATTTACGATTTTTATTTTGTTTGAACCAGAACAAAAAATAAATGGTAAGATAATTCAGAAGTAAAAATTTAAGGCTAAGCTTCGTTTATAGCGAGGTCAAAGAGTTAGCGAATCTGTTTTAAAAATGCATTCCACAAAACTTCATTCGGTGGGTTTGCAACAATTACAATTGGCTCATTTTTTACGGGATGGATAAACTCTACTTTTCGTGCATGTAAATGAATGGAAGCATCTTTATTACCTCTATCGAAACCATATTTTACATCCCCTTTTATAGGGCAACCAATTTTTGAAAGCTGAACACGTATTTGATGATGACGCCCGGTATGAGGCTTTATTTCGAGTAAATGAAAATTATCTGAACTGTAAACTAATTCGTAATCAAGTTCTGAGCGAAGCGCTCCGGATGTTTCTTTATCAAACGCTTTCGACATGTTTTTTTCTTCGTTCTTTTTTAAATAATGAATCAGGTTTCCGTTTTTATTTGGTGGTTTATTTTTTACAACCGCCCAATATGTTTTTTGAATTTCTTTACTTTGAAATAGTTGATTTAATCTTGCCAACGCCTTGCTGGTTTTTGCGAAAAGCACAATACCACTTACAGGCCTGTCGATACGATGAACAGTTCCGAGAAACACATCACCCGGTTTATTGTATTTTTCTTTTATGTATTGTTTTACAAATTCGCTTAAAGGAGTATCGCCGGTTTTATCACCTTGTACAATATCTGAGGGCCTCTTATTAACGGCAATTATGTGGTTATCTTCGTAGAGGACTTCTATAGGATTCATACTAATTTATTTCATATACTTTCTCATCAAATTACGAATTTTATACGAAAAATACGAATTACTAATCTGCAGTTGGGGCTTGGTTAGAAAAGGAATTAGATATTTTGGTTAATATTAATTATCCTTTTGAATTTTACACCTTGAGGAGTAAAATTCAACAAGATAGCAAGCTCTAGATTACTTATCTTTAGATAATTCAAAACCTGATCAATATGAGTTTTTGTAAATGTTTGATCTTTTTTTAATTCAAGTATAACTTTTCCGTCTATTAAAAAATCTAAGAATCCCCTTCCTATTATTCTATCCTTGAATTTTAAGGGATAATATACCTGTTCCTTAAATTGAATTTTTTTTCTTCAAATACAACAGCAAATGCTTTTTGATAATTTTTTTCAGTGTGTACAGGCCCCAGCTCATTAAAAACTTCGTACGCACATCCAACTATTTGAAAGCTTAATTCAGGATAAATTAAATCTTTTCGTTGAAGAATATTTTCAGGCATATTGAAAAATTTGTAATTCTTGTTTTCGTATAAAATTCGTAATTCGATGGGGGTTTTATTAGTACTGCTCACTGCTATTCGGAAAATCTTTCGATTTCACATCTTTAATATACTCTCCTACTGCTCCTTTTATATCATCGTACAAATTCAAATAACGTCTTAAAAAACGAGGATTAAATTCATGTGTTAAACCAACCATATCGTGAAAAACAAGTACTTGGCCATCAACACCGCCACCGGCACCAATTCCAATTACAGGAATAGAAATTTCTTTTGCCACTTGCTCCGCTAATTTTGCAGGAATTTTTTCGAGCACCAACGCGAAACAGCCTGTTTTCTCAAGCAAACGGGCATCTTCAATTAAACGTTGTGCTTCTTCTTCTTCTTTAGCACGTACATTGTATGTACCAAATTTATAGATACTTTGAGGTGTTAACCCAAGATGTCCCATTACCGGAATACCTGCAGTTAAAATACGTTCGATGGATTCTTTTACTTCTTTACCACCTTCTAATTTAACAGCATGTGCACCACTTTCTTTCATTATTTTAATCGCGGAGTTGAGTGCTTCTTTCGAGTTACCTTGGTAAGAACCAAATGGAAGATCCACCACAATCAATGCGCGTTTAACAGCACGCACTACTGATGATGCGTGGTATATCATCTGGTCAAGTGTAATGGGTAGCGTTGTTTCATGACCTGCCATCACATTGGAGGCGGAATCACCAACCAGTATAATATCAATACCTGCATCATCAACAATTTTTGCCATGGTATAATCATACGCAGTAAGCATTGATATTTTTTCTCCTTTGTGTTTCATTTCAAGCAACACATGGGTGGTTACCTTTTTAATTTCTTTGTGGATGGACATTGGTTTTTGTTTTTTGCAAATATACTTTATAATTATAAATGTTAACCATCCTAAAAAAGTCAACAACTAATCATTATTGGTAAATAATCAACTAAAATGGTTTTTGAGTGTTTCAATATCGTTACGTAACGATAAGTGGAAACCTTTAAAAAATCAAATAAAAAAAACGCCTCAAAGTTTTACTTTTGAGACGGCTTTTTCATTTAAGTGCTATTTTTATTTTCAAATTAACATATCGTCAAATTTTTTAATCGTTTAATGCACTCCTACATCTCCACAATCCTTTTCATTGTTACGTTGCCGTCAATTGTAATTTTCACAAAGTAAATCCCGGCATCATTTCCTTTTTGTTTTGCACTGAAGTTGTATTTGTATTCCCCTGAGGTTTGTACTGTACTTACAAGTGTTTCCACCTTTTGTCCGATGGTATTGTAAACTTCAATGTTTACATCTGATTTTTTATTCAGCACATAACTTATTGTTGTGTTTTCTAAATACGGATTAGGGGAAACAGCAATAGCAACAATGGATTCATTCAAGTTTGATATTCCAACTCCATGCCCTTTGATGTTTGAACGGGTGCTAATTACAGACGACCGGGTAGGCGTACACACAATGCTCCATTGTGTTTCTATTCGCCAGCGCGCATTAGGATAAGTTGCAAAGTTAGGGTCATTGATGGTTAGTTGTGAACCGGAAACCCCTCCTATCAGCGTCCAGTTTCCGTTACCCAGGTTATCGCGGAACAACTGATATGCCGACAATTGAGGGATAGGAGTTGTTTGTCCTTCTATTTGATAATCGTTCCAGTTAAATGTGCCACCTGTTTGAGTTACAAAAATGGTATTGTGGTATGGGCCCAGAGCGCTATAATTTCCGCAGGTATCGCGTATTTTCAGCTTGTAACGGTAGGTTCCAACATTAGGGTCGCCGGTATATGGGAAATACAATTGCCTTACTGTATCTACCATCATACTCAATGAATTCATTGAAACCGCACCAATCCTTTTGTAAATATTAGAAACTATTTCGCGATAAACAATAAATGAATCTACGTTGGTATATGACATTTTATCCCAAAAAACAAGGTTATAATTTGAAACGCTATCAACACTTACCATACAAATAGGCGGGGCTATGGGCAGTCCTTCGTATTTGAACATTGAAACACTGTTGGAACTTTGATTCGCGACAGCAAGGTCGGATTTCCCATCTCCATTCAAATCTCCTATCGCAACATTAATAGAGGCAGCCCCAGTCACATAAACCAATTTCGTTGCAAAGGAAATGCTTCCGCTTGTGCTAGTGTTTTTAAATATTGAAACCGTGTTGTGATAATAATTCGTTACTGCAAGGTCAATCTTCCCATCGCCATCTAAATCGCCTATGGCGAGACCACGGGATAGCCCCGTTGCATAATCCACTTTTGCAGCAAAGGAAATGGTTCCGATTGTACTGGTGTTTCTTAATACCGAACCAGAAACTACCGTGTCGTCATTTACAACAGCTACATCTGGTTTCCCGTCTCCATCCAAATCACCTATGGCAATGCTAAAAGGATTTCCTATTGTAAAATCTGATTTCAAGGCAAAGGAAATGGTTCCGCCTGTACTAGAGTTTCTTAATATTGAAAGGGTGTTGGAACCATTATTTGATACCACAAGGTCGGGTTTCGCGTCTCCATCTATGTCCCCTATAGCAATGCTTCTAGGATAATTTCCTGTTGTAAAATCTGATTTCGGGGCAAAGGAAATACTTCCGATCGTGCTCGTGTTTTTAAATATCGAAATATCGTTATCATAAAGATTAGTTACAGCAAGGTCGAGTTTTCCATCTCCCTCTAAATCACTTATAGCAATACAGACAGGATTACTTCCAGTAGTAAAGTCAACTTTTGCAGCAAAGGAAATGGTTCCGATCGTGCTTGTATTTCTTAGCACTGAAACTGAGTTATCACTACCATTGGTTATGGCAAGATCGGGTTTCCCGTCACCATCCAAGTCACCAATAGCAGAGATATAAGGGCTATTTCCAACTGCAAAATTCATTTTAGGTGCAAAAGAAATGTTTCCGCTCGCGCTCGTGTTTTTTAATACTGAAACTGTGTTGGAAATTACATTCGCAACAACGATATCAGGCTTACCATCACCATCCAAATCACCTATAGCAACACCATTAGGATATGTTCCAGCCGAAGAATCTATTTTAGGAGCAAAAGAACTTGCATTAATTGCACCGCCACAACCAAACGTAACAATAAAAGGTTTTTCGGAATATGCTGTTAATCCTATTGTAAAGTCGGTTACAGAAATGTACTGATAAGTAGAGCCTACAGGAACTGTAACACTTAAACTTGTTGAAGTAGCTGTATTTACAGTGGCTTTAGTTGCACCAAAGAAGACAATATTATTTGCAGGTGTTGTATTAAAGTTGGTGCCGGTTATGGTTACTGCCGTTCCTACTGGTCCGGAGGTTGGTGTAAAGGTTGTGATGGTAGGTTGTGCCTGAGATTGCTTCGCTATGCTTGCAATGACGATCAATAAAATTATGTAAAATTTTTTCATGCCTCCTGTTTTGTGAAAGGCAAATGTACGAAATGCTTGCAGAACAGAGGGATAAAAAAAGCCGCCTCAAAGTTTTACTATTGAGACGGCTCTTTCATTTAAGCACTATTTTTATTTTCAAATTAACTCATCATCAAATTTTAAAATTGTTTAATGCCCACCGCCATCAACTTCCCCTTCTTCGAGCGGAACAGTTTGCATAACAAAGTCTTGAGCTTTACCCGGTTTGCTGTAGTCGTATGGCCAACGGTGAACTGTAGGTAATTGTCCCGGCCAATTACCGTGTGTATGTGCCATTGGTGTAGTCCACTCCAATGTATTTGCATTCCAAGGATTTTGTTCTGATTTTGGTCCGCGGAACATCGAATAGAAAAAATTAAACATAAAAATAAGCTGTGCTGCAGCTCCCAATATTGCAAACGCTGTTATCAATACATTGATATCAACTAAATTATCAAACATTGGAAATGCTGTATAAGAGTAATATCTACGTGGAACACCTGCCAATCCTAAAAAGTGCATTGGAAAAAACACACCATATGCTGAAAGAAATGTTCCCCAGAAATGAAGGTATCCTAATTTTTTATTCATATGACGCAGGAATAATTTCGGAAACCAATGGTATACACCAGCACACATACCCAGTATTGCTGACACCCCCATTACAATATGAAAGTGAGCCGTAACAAAGGCTGTATCGTGGATAGGAATATCAAGCGCGGAATCGGCAAGAATAATACCTGTTAAACCACCAGAAATAAATGTGGATACCAAACCAATTGCAAACAGCATTGCAGGAGTATAACGGATATTACCTTTCCACAAAGTAGTGATATAGTTAAATGCTTTTACGGCAGATGGAATGGCGATCAACAAGGTTGTGAACACGAATACCGAGCCTAGAAATGGATTCATCCCGGTAATGAACATATGGTGCCCCCAAACAATAAAGGAAAGGAAACCAATTGCCATAATAGAGCCGATCATTGCACGGTATCCAAAAATTGGTTTACGTGAGTTTACAGCAATGATCTCCGAAGTGATACCCAATGCCGGTAAAATGATGATATATACTTCGGGGTGGCCTAAAAACCAGAATAAATGTTCGTACAAAATAGGGCTTCCACCGGTTTGTTCCAAAGCTTGTCCACCAATATATATGTCGGATAAATAAAAGGATGTTCCAAAACTTCTATCGAAGATCAGCAATAAAGCTGCG
>JAHEYA010000431.1 GCA_023251855.1 Bacteroidota bacterium | reverse complement strand
AATTGAGCCGATTTAACTGAATATCCTTTACCAATCATTCCTCCAAAAGTACGGTTGCGGCTAAATTGTGAATAGGCCGTAACCAGCAAGTCGCCAAGGTATGCCGAACTATTTATATCACGATCGATCGGATGAACTACATCAACAAAACGTTTTATTTCTTGTATCGCATTAGAGATCAATACTGCCTGGAAGTTGTCACCATAGCCCAAACCGTGACAAATACCACTTGCAATTGCAAACACATTTTTTAATACTGCAGAATATTCTGTTCCATAAATATCATCAGAAACTGTAGTTTTAATATACCTGCATTTTAACTGAGAAGCAATAAATCCGGCATTATCAGCATTTTGAGAGGCAATAGTTAAATAGGATAATTTTTCCATTGCAACTTCCTCCGCATGACATGGGCCTGTAATAACTCCAATGCTTTCAACCGGAATTTTGTATTCTTTATTAAAAAATTCTCCAACAATTAAATTATGTTCAGGAACAATTCCTTTGATAGCAGAAAACACTTGTTTGTTTTTAAAATCATCGCTTGTTAAGCCGGAAAGTGCTGTTTTTAAAAATGCGGAAGGTACCGCCATTATTAGCACATCAGCCTTCTTAATAATTTCTTTTAAATCAGTATTCAATACCAATTTAGAAGTATCAAATTCAACAGAAGTTAAATAATTAGGATTGTGTTTGTGTTTTTTAATGTATTCGATTGTTTCAGCATTGCGTATCCACCAATGTACTTGTGGCGCATTGTTACAAAGCATTTTCACAATTGCTGTGGCCCAACTCCCCCCTCCTATTACCGCTATTTGTTTCATCTTTTTGTTTGGATAAAAATTTTTTTCAAGAATCAGACCTGTTAGGTTTTTAAAACCTGACAGGTCTCGCTTATGGATAATTTTAGCTGTTTACTTGATAAACCGGTCCTTCTCTATTCACTAATTTCCGTTCTTCTAAAGAGTTCAGTTGCTTTTGTAATTGATTTTTTGATATCCCCAAACCTTCACTAATTGTAGCTAAAGTAGCAGGGTTGAGTTTTTTTACTTCATCCAAAATTTTTATTTCTTCGGGTTTTAATTCAACAACTGCTTTTTTAATTACCTCCGGTCGCATTTGCGGAAAAAATAAAACATCTTGTATAGAAGCAGAGTTGGTCATAGTCATTGCTAAACGGTCAATACCAATACCAATGCCTGATGTAGGTGGCATACCATATTCCAATGCACGTAAAAAATCCTGGTCAATAAACATGGCTTCATCATCACCACGCTCCATTAATTTCAATTGTTCTTCAAAACGTTCACGTTGATCGATAGGGTCATTTAATTCTGAATATGCATTCGCTAATTCTTTACCATTTACCATCAGCTCAAAACGCTCTACTAATCCGGGTTTGCTACGGTGCTTCTTTGTAAGCGGACTCATCTCTACCGGATAGTCAGTAATAAAAGTGGGTTGAATATAATTGCCTTCACATTTTGCTCCGAAAATTTCATCGATCAACTTTCCTTTACCCATGCTGGGTGCAAGTTCAATATGTAATTGTTTGCAAACATCACGTAACTGCACCTCATCCATTTCACTGATATCAATGCCTGTGAACTCTTTAATAGAATCAAACATAGTTACCCGTTTGAACGGCCGTTTAAAATCAATCACTTTTTCACCCACCTGAACATGTGTTGTTCCATTCAAATCCATTGCAATTTTTTCGATCAATTCTTCTGTAATATCCATCATCCAATTATAGTCCTTATAGGCTACATACAGCTCCATTACCGTAAACTCCGGATTATGAGTTCTATCCATTCCTTCATTTCTGAAGTTTCTTGAAAATTCATATACGCCATCAAATCCGCCTACAATAAGTCTTTTCAGATATAATTCATTTGCAATTCGCAAATACATTGGCATATCCAACGTGTTATGATGTGTCATAAATGGCCTAGCAGTGGCTCCTCCGGGGATTGCCTGCAATACTGGTGTATCCACTTCAAGATATCCTTTTGAATTATAAAAATCACGAATGGTATTCACCATTTTGGTGCGTTTAATAAATGTTTCTTTTATATGTGGATTGATCACCAAATCAACATAACGCTGGCGATACCTGAATTCAGGATCAGTAACTTCATCATGTGCAACACCCTGTTCATCAATCTTTACAATAGGCAACGGACGCAATGATTTGCTTAACATCTTAAAAGAGGTAACATGAATGGATGTTTCTCCCACTTTGGTTACAAACACATAACCTGTAATGCCAATTATATCGCCAATATCAGTATGTTTTTTAAATAGCTGATCAAATAGAGTTTTATCTTCTCCCGGGCAAATATCATCTCTGCGGATGTAAATTTGAATACGACCAGTTGAATCCTGTAAGCTCACAAAACAGGCTTTTCCCATATCACGAATACTCATGATACGACCTGCAATACTAATATTCTTATATTTTTCTGCTTGTTCAGGGTTAAAATTTTCCAATATGTTTTTTGCAGTCGCATTGATCTCAAACAATGCCGCAGGATAAGCATCAATTCCCATTTTGGTGATCTCTTCCCGCTTATTTCGTCTTAAAATTTCTTGTTCGTTTAATTCGGTACTCATCTTGTTTCGATATTGTTTTTTTGCAAATATAAACAATCCATCCTATGATAGATGAAAGCCCAATTGTTGTTTTACAAGAAAACACATCAAGAAAAAACACACGAAATTTAACCCTTACCACACTTTTAGAGCGTTTAAGAGGCAAAATGTAATTAAACAATTTTCAACAGCATAACTATTCACTCAAAAACACTATTTTTACCGTT
>JAHEYA010000086.1 GCA_023251855.1 Bacteroidota bacterium | reverse complement strand
TGCTCCATCCGTGGCTGCTCGTTACGTGGTTGTTCGTTACGTGGTTGTTCATACCTTGGTTGAACATTACGTGGCTGCTCATTTCTTGGTTGTTCGCTATTTGTAGGATTTGTTCGTATTTGCCCTTGTGTTTCACGAGGTGATGGCCGATCATAGATCGGGTGCAGATCCTGTGCGGTTTTTGCAGGCCTTGAATTATCACGCGAAGCAGAATTAATCAAATACGGATTTGTTTCTCTGCCTTTAGTTGCTTCAAAGGGTCTGGAAGTTTCAGCTTCAACAGCCTTAATATAGCGATGTGCCAATGTTGGTTGTGATGTGGTACGTCCATTTGAACCGGTTGTTTTTCTAGGGCCATAGTAATAACTATTGTTATCATAACTGTTAAAATAATTATTGTAGTAACCACCATTATGTCCGTTGCAGTAGCCATTCCAGTAACCCTGATTATATCCATTCCAGTACCCATTCATATATGAATTATAACCATAATAACCTCCGTAAGGGTTATAATTGTAAGGGTTATACCATGGGCTGAATCCCCATCCTAAATTTGAGTACCAGAAAAAACTTGGATAATATGCAAATGCATTGTAAGTGGGCCCCCAAAAGTTATATCCCATATAGATGCTTGTTCCATAATAGTAAGGATTGCCGGTGTACCAATACGAATTGGTATAATAATCATCATAATAGCCATAATTACCAACGTTGTGGTGAAAGCGCCTTAACCTTACTGCATAAGCATCATCGTAATAATCATCATAATTAAATGGCTGATCGGAATAACTGCTGTTGTTATTGCTATAGGTACTGCTATTACCAGTATTATTATTTTGATTATTATTTGAGTTGCCGGCATTTGGGTTTTGATCGTTTGAATAATAATCATCATTAGAGCGGCTATTGGAAGATTGACCAGACTGTGAGTTGGATTGCTGATTATTCGAGGGTTGATTGTTGTTCGAATAATTCTGGTATTTGGTGCGCCTGTCCTGTTCGCTTTTTAGTTGCTGTTTTTCTTTTTCAGCAGCGGCATCCGCTGAAGAATAATAAATATCATCACTGTACTTGCCTGAAGTAGCACCTTTTGGTGTGTTACAAGCTGATAATGACAACACAGCTGCTCCTGATAGAATCAAATACTTTTTCATTTTAAACTGTTTTTGTAATATGGGATGCTTTTAATTTAACAAACCCACCGTCAAAAGATTTAATTTTCTACTTTTGCCATTGTGGTTCAATTGTAAAAATACAAATACTATACCACAAAAAAAATAAGATGGGTAAGGATTTATCAACTAGGGAAGAAAACTACTCTGAGTGGTATAATGAGCTGGTTGTAAAAGCAGATCTGGCGGAACATTCAGCAGTAAAAGGTTGCATGGTAATAAAACCATATGGTTATGCCATTTGGGAAAAAATGCAACAAGCTTTAGACAAAATGTTTAAAGATACCGGTCATGTGAATGCTTATTTTCCGCTGTTTATCCCAAAATCATTTTTTAGCAAAGAGGCCAGTCATGTTGAAGGCTTTGCAAAAGAATGTGCAGTAGTTACTCATTATCGTTTAAAAAATGCTGAAGATGGAAGTGGAATAGTGGTTGACGAAACAGCTAAACTGGATGAGGAGTTGATAATCAGGCCAACATCTGAAACCATCATTTGGAATACGTACAAGGGTTGGATACAATCGTATCGCGACCTGCCACTACTAATAAATCAGTGGGCAAATGTGGTACGTTGGGAAATGCGTACCCGGCTGTTTTTGAGAACCACCGAGTTTTTGTGGCAGGAAGGGCATACAGCGCATGCAACATCGCAGGAAGCAATTGAAGAAACAGAAAAAATGCTGGATGTATATTCAACATTTGCTGAAAAATGGATGGCAATACCTGTAATAAGAGGCACTAAAACGCCTAATGAACGTTTTGCCGGAGCAATAGAAACCTATTGTATTGAGGCATTGATGCAGGATGGTAAAGCATTACAGGCAGGAACATCGCACTTTTTGGGACAAAATTTCGCGAAAGCATTTGAGGTTAAATTTGCAAGCAAAGAAGGCAAACAAGATTTTGTTTGGGCAACCTCCTGGGGTGTTTCTACACGATTAATGGGGGCTCTGGTGATGTCGCATTCGGATGATAAGGGTTTGGTATTACCTCCAAAACTAGCCCCTTTTCAGGTGGTTATTGTTCCGATCTATAAAGGGGAAGACCAGTTGGCACAAATAAGTGCTGTAGTTTTGAAAATGAAAAAAGCAATGGAAGCCAAAGGCATCAGTGTGAAATATGACGATAGGGATACTCAGCGGCCGGGTTGGAAATTTGCTGAGTATGAATTAAAAGGTGTTCCTGTGCGTATAGCCATTGGAGGGCGTGATCTGGAAAATGGAACAGTTGAAGTGGCACGAAGGGATACGTTAGAAAAAGAAACACTTCAGCAAGCAGATATTGAAAATAAAATTGAACATTTATTGGAACAGATGCAGGATAATTTGTTTCAAAAAGCAATGGCAATGCGTGAAACAAAGACATACCAGGCAGATACCTACGAAGAGTTTAAGAATATTTTAGAAAAAACACCGGGTTTTGTAATGGCGCATTGGGATGGAAGTGCTGAAACAGAACAAAAAATAAAGGAAGAAACAAAAGCAACCATTCGATGTATCCCTTTAAATAACAAGCAAGAAGCGGGTAAATGTATTTATTCCGGCAAACCATCAACGCAAAGGGTTGTATTTGCTAAAGCGTATTAAAATTAGAGATTCACAGGTTGTTAAAAATGTACCATGGAAAAATTATCGCCACATGAGCTTATTTTAAAAACACTGAAAGAAAAATCGAGTATGAAGCAAGATGTTTTTGCGAATACAAATAAGGTTTTTAAAACTATGAAATCTACAGCCAAGAAACTGGCAGCCGATTTTAAAAGCGAAGTATCAGCAATTGATAAACGTGTAATTATTGAGTATAAAGAGAAGGGAGAGTTTGAATTTGAATTACGTGTAGCAGGCGACCTGCTTATTTTTTCGATGCATACTAATATTTTCGAATTTGACAAAGCACATCAGGTGTGGAAAAGCTCGTATGTAAGAGAAGACCATACGCGTTCGTTTTGTGGCATCATTAATATTTATAACTTTTTGAATGATTCATTTACGTATAAGCGAATAAATGATGTGGGATATGTGATAGGGCGGATGTTTGTAAATAAAGAAAACCACTATTTTATTGAAGGCAAGCGACAGTTGGGTTTTTTATATAATGATTTTGTACATGCTGTAATTGATGAAAAGACGATAAAAGCGGTGCTGGAATCAACGATATTGTATTGTTTGGACTTTGACCTGTTTACACCTCCATTTGATGCCATCAAAGAACTATCAGTATCGGACATGCTCACAGCAAGTGAGAATATGCAAATGAAAACGGGAAAACGGCTAGGGTTTCGTTTTCAGGTTGACAATGATGAGGTGGATTGATTTTTTAAAAATAGTTTGCAACACTAATTTTTTCCTGTACATTTGCACTCCTTAAAAAATGGCCCGTTCGTCTAGGGGTTAGGACGCCAGGTTTTCATCCTGGTAAGAGGGGTTCGATTCCCCTACGGGCTACAATAAAAAATTGAAACACTTTACAAAATAATTTGTAAGGTGTTTTTTATTTTCTATTTCTGACATCAATCAGTTTGGCCAAAATACTTATTGCTATTTCCTGTGGGGTAATTGCTTTAATATCCAAACCAATAGGCATATCTATCTCATTCACCTCTTCTTGATCAAGAATATTAGAGGCTAACATGTTTTTTTTAGCAATTGCAACTTTACGTGAACTGCCTATCATTCCAATATATTGATGTGGTTTTTTTGATGTTAATGCTAGTATTTCTCTATCATAGGCATGGTTGTGTGTTAAGATTACTACAAACGTATTCTCATCAAAATTCAACTTTTCAATTGCTGTAGCATGATTGTCCATAATTAGGGTGCATTGAGGAAAATCAATGTTTTCGAACACATCATAACGTTCATCGATAAGGGTAACATTAAAATCGAGATCGGTTGCAAACCCGGCTAAAGCCTTGCCACAATGGCCTGCTCCGAAGATGAATACTTTTTTTCTGTTCATAATAGGTTCTATAAAAAGTTCGACCGTTCCTCCGCAACACATTGCTAGCTCAATTACCAGGTTATGTTTTACAAATTGGGATGTATTGTTTTTTAAAACTTCAAGAGCTTGTTCAATTACCTCTTTTTCGAGAGCTCCCCCCCCAATAGTACCATCAATAGAGCCGTTGGTGTATACCAGCATTTTTGCACCAGTTTTACGAGGAGTGGAACCTTTAGTAGAAACAATAGTACATAAAGCAGCTTTGTTGTTGCTGTTTTCTATGTCGATAATTTTTTGGTAGAGGCTGTTCAAGAGTTGGTGCAGTAAATTAAATCACACAAAAATACGTACAATTATTTTTAGAACATCATTACGTGAGAGGAGTTAATCTGAGCCTTAGCCAATCATAATTGGGATTTAAACAGACTCTTTGCTTCCAATAATTTTTCTAATAATTTTTTCAGAAAACTCAAAAAAACGAATTTTTAAAAGAAAGGGATTGAGCCAACCGCAAGTGATACAGTAGTATTTGTTATAGGGAGAGGAATGGTGAACACTGTGATGATCGGGAGGTAAAATGAGTCGCATTTTTTGCAACACTACAACAAATGCAGGAGGTTGCTTCATATGTGCCCATTTATGAAACTGGTTGGTAAATAAAATAAACATCACTAACATCAACACATAAAAAGAGCCGAAAAAAGCATTGATGCTGGTTTGTACTGATGAAGAAAAATACACCGGAATGATTACAAATAAACTCACTACACAGTTACTTCCATTCACTTCAATCCAATCGTGGCGAACAATTCCCTGCGGGTCGGTATGGTGATCACGAAAGGGTTTAATAAAGCCCGGACCAAGTACAGGAGTTTCGGATGTTCCAAAAGTATCACCTAGAAAATGTACAAAACCTGAAATAAAGTCGGCAGTGAAATAAGCAATAAGAATGAGTAATAGCAGGGGAACTAAAGTAGCGCCAGAAAAATAAGATGGAAAGGCGTTGTATATTTCGATACCAATTAAAATACAAAACAGTGTAAACACAATCACTCCAAAAATTTCGAGTAAGCGGTGGGAGGGGGAATACTGGTAGTTTCCTTTTAATAAAAATGATTTTGGTTTCATTTTAAAATTTCGTTTTTTGCCTCATCCCCAACCCTTCTCCAAAGGAGAAGGGAGCTATGGCATTTAGAGGATTTAGGCGAGCTCTTTTAAGCAAATTTTATCGAGATAAATTATTCACTTAAATCAAAGGTTTCCAAAAACTTTGTAGTATAATTTCCTTTAATAAAATTTTCGTCTTTCATTAATTTAAGATGAAAAGGGATGGTTGTTTTAATCCCTTCAATTACATATTCACTTAATGCACGGTGCATTTTTGCAATTGCTTCTTCACGTGTTTGAGCAACGGTGATAACCTTTGCAACCATACTATCATAATTGGCAGGTATGGTATAACCTGCGTAAATATGCGAATCAACACGCACTCCGTGACCTCCCGGTGTATTTAAATTAATTATTTTGCCCGGTGAAGGACGGAAATTATTTGCAGGATCTTCGGCATTGATACGGCATTCAATGGCATGCATTTGCGGAAAATAATTTTTTCCGGAAATTGGAACACCGGCCGCAACAAGTATTTGTTCGCGAATCAAATCATAATTAATAACTTCTTCTGTAATGGGGTGTTCCACCTGAATACGGGTATTCATTTCCATGAAATAAAAGTTGCGATGTTTATCCACCAAGAACTCAACAGTACCAACACCTTCGTATTTAACCGCTAAAGCAGCTTTAATAGCAGCAGCACCCATTGCATCACGCAAAGCATCAGTCATGAAAGGAGAAGGTGTTTCTTCTGCTAACTTTTGATGACGTCTTTGAATAGAACAATCTCGTTCTGACAAATGACAAGCTTTTCCATACTGATCGCCAACAATTTGAATTTCGATATGACGTGGTTCTTCAATATATTTTTCCATATACATAGAACCATTGCCAAATGCGGCTTCGGCTTCTTTAAAAGCAGAATCGTAAAGAGCATCCATATCTTCCTCTTTCCAAACAATACGCATACCGCGGCCACCACCACCAGCAGTAGCTTTAATAATTACAGGATAACCAACTTTAGGAGCCAGCTCTTTTGCTTGTGCAGCACTTTCTAACAAGCCTTCTGATCCTGGTACACAAGGTACACCGGCAGCTATCATAGTAGATTTTGCAGATGCCTTATCACCCATTGAGTTGATCATTTCGGGAGATGCACCAATAAATTTAATATTATGCTCCTGACAAATTTTTGAAAATTTTGCATTCTCCGACAAAAAACCATATCCCGGATGTATAGCATCAGCATCAGTTATTTCAGCAGCAGAAATGATTGTAGGGATATTCAAATACGAACTTTTGCTTGGAGGAGGGCCAATGCAAACAGCTTCATCAGCAAATCTGACATGCAAAGAATCTTTATCGGCAGAGGAATAAACGGCTACTGTTTTGATCCCCATCTCTTTGCAGGTACGTATTACACGTAAAGCAATTTCTCCTCGGTTGGCTATAAGTATTTTTTTAAACATCTTTTTTTAATTTGATAATTTGATAATTTGATAATTTGATGATTTGACAATTTGATTCATGTTATAAAAACATTTCCAAATTAACACATTTTCAAATTTTCAAATTAACTTGGGTCCACTAAAAACAAAGGTTGATCATACTCCACAGGGGTAGCATCATTGGCCAATACTTTTACAATTTTTCCTTTAACTTACGATTCAATCTCATTAAATAATTTCATTGCTTCAATTATACAGATTACTTTACCCGGAGCGATATCATCGCCTACGTTTACAAACAAAGGTTTGTCGGGTGATGCAGAAGCATAAAAGGTGCCTACCATTGGTGATTTAACAGTAATGTATTTTGATTCGTCAGTACCTGAATTTGTTTTTACTTCAGGAGTTTTTGTTTCAGTAACAGGAGGTGCTTCATGATGTGTTTGAGCAACTTGTTGAATAACCGGCTGAGGAGATGTTTGAACAAAAATTTGTTCTTTATTTCGGCCGGCTGGTGTTTTAATAGTAATTTTTACATCTTTGGTTTCCAGCTCTACCTCGCTTACGCCTGATTTTGCTACAAACTTTATCAGATCTTGAATTTCGGTCAATTTCATTCTATATTTATTTTATTGTTAATACTGTATTTTATTACTCCAACGAATTACGAATCAAAAAACGAAAAATACGAATTTCGAATTTTTAGTAATTCGTATTTTTAGTAACCATTCGTATTTCGATGGCATTCACTCAAAACTCAATTACTTCCCCTAACTATTATATGCCCATTTCAAATAAATTGCTCCCCAGGTAAAGCCTGCACCAAATGAGGCGAGTATAAGGTTATCTCCTTTTTTTAACTTTTTTTCATAATCCGAAAAACACAAAGGAATTGTTGCAGCTGTTGTGTTACCATATTTTTGAATATTCAACATCACCTTGTCTTCTGATAAACCGGTACGTTCAGCAGTAGCATCAATAATACGTTTGTTTGCCTGATGCGGAACCAGCCATGCTATATCTTCCGACTTCAGATTATTTTTTTCCATGATCTCGGCTGATACATCGGCCATTCCAACAACAGCACGTTTAAATACGGGTTGTCCGTCCTGAAAAACATAATGCTCTTTTGCATCAACAGTGGCGTGAGAGGCAGGTTTAACGGAGCCACCAGCTTTTAGATGAAGATATGCTCTGCCTGAACCATCGGTTTTTAAAATAGAATCGATAACACCGAGTCCTTCTGTATTGGGCTCTAATAGAACTGCTCCGGCACCATCACCAAAAATAACACATGTGGAACGATCGGTATAATCAAGTATTGATGACATTTTATCGACACCAACAACAATAACTTTTTTATGTTTTCCTGTTTCAATAAATTGAACTCCGGTGCTAAGTGCAAATAAAAAACCGGAGCAAGCTGCAGCCAAATCAAAGCCCCAGGCGTTTGTGGCGCCTATCTTATCACAAATAACATTTGATGTGGAAGGAAAAATAAAATCAGGAGTAACAGTTGCAACAATAAGCAAATCAATATCCAATGCGGAGATTCCACGCTTTTTCAAAAGCAACTCGATTGCTTTTACAGCCATATCGGAGGAGCCTAATCCTTCGCCTTTTAATATTCTTCTTTTCTTCACACCGGTACGCGTTTCAATCCATTCGGAGGTGGTAGGCAAAAAAGTTTCCAGTTCCGCATTTGAGAGGATATAATCAGGAACA
>JAHEYA010000430.1:2182-2830 GCA_023251855.1 Bacteroidota bacterium | reverse complement strand
AAATACATCTACCTACAAAGTAATGAAAAAGTCACTTCCCGGACCATTCACTTTTATTCTGGAAGCAAATAATAATGTTCCTAAATTATTTAAAAGCAAAAAAAAAACAGTTGGAATCCGCATTCCGGATAATACAATTTGTTTGGAAATAGTGAAACAATTAGGTAATCCTATCATGAGTACTTCCGTACATGATGATGATGAAATAATTGAATATACTACTGATCCGGAATTAATCCATGAAAAATACAAGGACCTTGTAGATATAGTAATTGCAGGTGGTTACGGCAATAATGAAGCTTCAACAGTAGTTGATTGTACCACAGGTGATTTTACTATTTTACGGCAGGGGATGGGTGTGTTGGAGGAGTATTTGTAAAGGAGCTGGACTATTAAAAGAAGGTGCTGTTATGGCTTGTGCTATTTTTTTAAAACTCTACCAGCCTTAATCGTTTCATTGTCAAATGTTAGTTTGTAACAGTAAAGCCCTACTTTATATTTTTCAATATCAACTGAAAACGATATTTCGTTTGGATTTAATTTGTCAACGAGTTGTCCATTTGAATTATATATTTCTGCAATTTTTATTTTGTTAGAGTTGTCGAAAGTTTGAAATGTTAATAATGCATTTGTTGGATTAGGATAAAC
>JAHEYA010000430.1:0-2172 GCA_023251855.1 Bacteroidota bacterium | reverse complement strand
CCAAACTATCAATAATAAAATATGCGCCTGCATTGTTAAAAGACGATGGTGTGCCATGGTTAAAAGTTATAAAAATTTTGAATGAGTCTGGTTGCAATGACGATGTGTAATTTATATTTAAGATAAATTGACTATAGATTGTATTATCCGTAGTTGTTTTAAATTCTCCCGTACCAATTATATTACCAGAATTTTTGAACCAAATATTTGCGGTCATAGTGTCTAAGTTATTGTTGTTTAAAATAAACCAACCCAATAATTTAGATGGCTTTGTTGTCGAGGGTATAAAACCGTATTGGTTCATTGTTTGATTATAACCAGTCCAAGTTACGTCTCCTGTCACTATACCTGCAACATTTGCCACTGGCCCTGTTTGAACAATTGATGAACGAATTGCATAACTACCTTGGTAAGAATTGTTGTCTTGCGATTCAAATGTATATGGAGCACCGTCAAGATATGAATGCCAACCATTTGGTCTAGAGCCTGTCCATTGCTCGAAGCTAGGGTTAGGAATTTGTCCAAAAGCTACTACAGTGATGAACATAAGAGATGAAGTCAAAATTTTCTTTTTCATGAGTGCAGCGGCAGTTATCCGGAAATTCCAGATAACTTGAATTTCGTCAAGTTCTTCCTCCTTTACCAACCAATCACTTCCCAACCACTTTAAATTCGGTTCTTCTGTTGATTGAGCGGTTTTCGTCAGTATCATTTTTTACTTTTGGTTTGGTATCACCATAACCCTTATAACTTAGGCGTTTTGAATCAATACCATTTGCAATTAAAAAATCATAAACTGATTTAGAACGGTTTTGTGAAAGTGTTAAATTCATTTTTTTATCGCCTACATTATCCGTGTGTCCGCTTAATTCAATACTCATTGTTTTATTTTGTGTAAGGAAAGTAACCAATTTGTTTAATTCCACTTTAGATTCCGGTTTCAAATCAAATTTTCCGGTTTCAAAAAAAATATTTTTTAGTTCTACTACACTGCCTGTATCTATTGGTTGTAAGGGAATATCCATTAAATAAGGTTTTGATTTATCAGCCAATTCTTTTAGTGAAAAATTTTCGGAATGAAATAAATAACCGCTTTGAGAAACATTTAATGCATAATTTTTATTTATAGGAAGTGTAACTAAAAACTCCCCATTACCGGGGTTTGCATCGGATGTCATTACTTGTTTTGCTGTTTCCAAATCAATCAAATCAAAGTGAGCACCAAGTGGTAGTTTTGTTTTTGCATCATACACTTTCCCTTTCATATAGGTGATTTTGTCAGGTCGTGCAGCCTCGTACAATTCAAATTGATACAGGTCTAATCCGCCAAAACCGCCTTGGCGATCAGAAGCAAAATAGGCCAAACTGCCGGCACCGTTCACTAATAGACTGTTTTCATCTGCGAATGTATTGATAGGATAACCCAAATTTTTTGGGGTTCCCCAAGTTCCATCTTCACCTTTTCGTGAAACATAAATATCTAATTTACCCATACCAACATGTCCATTTGAGCTAAAATAAAGCGTTTTCCCATCGGGATGAATAAAAACAGATTCTTCTTCACCAGGTGTATTTATTTTTCTTCCAATGTTTACAGGTGGTCCCCAACTACCATCACTTCTTAAAGTAGAATACCAGATATCACCACCACCCATACCACCCGGGCGATTGCTCACAAAGTACAAGGTAGTTCCATCGGAAGAAAAAGAAGGTTGTGATTCAAAATTTTTGGTATTTACTACAGGCCCTATGTTATAAGGTTTCGACCAGGCATTACCAGCTTTTTGCGAATAAAAAATATCGCAGGAACCATATCCTTTTCGGCCGCCGGTATAACTTCCATCTTGTTTATTCTGGCAGGAAACAAAAAATAAAATTTCGCCATCAGCGGAAATGGCCGGTGCACCTTCATTCCCTGGGGTATTGATTCCAAATCCAATTAATGCGGAAGGAGTCCAGGCACCATTTACCTTTTTGGAAATCAACAAATCTTCTTGCATTGGAGTGGTTTCTGTTGCACTATTTCTTGTAAATAAAAATGTTTGATCATCGGCAGTAATAGCTGGAAAATATTCGAAATTTTTAGAATTAATTTCCGGACCCATGTTTTTAGGTTCAAATGGTACTGGGGTTTTCATAGCTTCAATAGCAAAATTGGCATTGGCTAAATAA
>JAHEYA010000085.1 GCA_023251855.1 Bacteroidota bacterium | reverse complement strand
ATCACGTGCTCCGATCACATCCGCCTATAAACTATCTCCTATCATGATGCTTTCGGAGGATATGGCATTCGTAACATCCAAAGAATATTGAAAAATTCGTGGATCCGGTTTTTTAAATCCTGCACGTTCAGAGGTTATTACTTGTTCAAAAAAATGATCGATAGCACAGTTCTTGATTTTAACATGTTGTACTTCTTCAAATCCGTTTGTAATAATGTGCAGTGTATACTTTTCATTCAGATAGCTTAATGTTTCCATACAGTACGGGAATAAATTAGTTTTTAATGGTGAAGTTGAAACATAATCATTCGCAAAATTTTCTGTTAATGTTCTGTCGGAAATACCATAATTACCAAATGTTTCATGAAAACGTTCATAACGCAATGCTGTTTTATCGATCAGCCCTTTGCGGTATTCGTCCCACATACGTTCATTAATTTGAATATAAGTGTCGATAAAATCAGTTAAAGAATCAATTCCTCTTTCTGATAACTTATGGCTATCAGCAAGTTCTGAGATAGTTTCAAATGAATTTGTTTCGAAATCCCAAAGTGTGCGGTCGAGGTCAAAAAAAACATGTTTATACTTTTTCATCTAAAAACTAATTTAAATGAAGAAATAAAAACAGACCAAAAAAGTATAGCCCCAAACATGTAAAATAGTATTTGTTGTTTGTTTTTAAAGTAGCGCACAGCAATAAAGCACCCGATTGGAATTGAAAACAATAAGGGTGTAAGTAATGCTATGCCGGGTAATCCATAACGTTTTTTTACCTTAACAATAATTTTATTTTTGCGAGTGAATATTTTTTTTGCAGGTTGATCTTGATGGTGCTGATGTGCTTTTCTCTTTTTCAAATAAGAAACTAGTTTGTTGCTCATTAGAACAAAAAAAGTTACTCCGGTAAATCCTCCTAAAGAGGTAACTGTAACAGTTTCAAAAAAGGAGAAGCCCAAACTCAAAGCCATTGGTACAGCACCAAAAACAAATTTTACGGTGCTCAGCAAAAAAACGGATAGTATTTCCCACAATGACTCCAATTGAAAATTTGTTAGTTTGTTTTTTTCAATTCCTCAGCTTTGAACATAAAAGGCAACAAGTCGGCAATGCTTTCCATTACACGTATTTTACCTGTTTCGCCCATCAAAATTACTTTGATCTTTGTTTTGTGGCGCATTTCATATTCTGATAAAGCTTGTCGGCAAGAACCGCATGGAGAAAGAGGTTCGGATAAATGAAATGATTTTGATTTGCAGGTAATTGCAATTGTTTTAATGGCTACTTCAGGATATTGAGCTCCGGCATAATAAATAGCAACACGTTCAGCACATATCCCGCTTGGATAAGCGACATTTTCTTGATTATTCCCGCTAATGATCACTCCATTTTCTAATAATAATGCCGCACCCACATAAAAGTTGGAATAGGGGGCATACGCTAGGTTGCATGATTGACGGGCTTTCTGCAACAACTCTTGTTCTGGTTGTGTTAACTCGGTTTCATTTTCAAATTCAGAAAATGCAATTTTTAATTCTAATTTTTTCATTCAAAAGTATTTCAAATTCCCTGCAAAGGTAATAATTAGTTAAGTTCCCGAAGAAGATTATTTTACAGGCAATGCGGCCATTCCTTGTTTTGCTTTTTG
The DNA here is from genome assembly GCA_023251855.1 of Bacteroidota bacterium. Taxonomy (GTDB): domain Bacteria; phylum Bacteroidota; class Bacteroidia; order 2-12-FULL-35-15; family 2-12-FULL-35-15; genus 2-12-FULL-35-15. The sequence goes on along the minus strand of JAHEYA010000085.1, from coordinate 6,785 downwards.
ATTATTAGGATCTAAAAGAAGCGTTCTTGTCCAGGCAATACGAGCTTTTTCAAAATCGTGAACAGTATAACTCACTCCGCCTAAATTATACCAATAATCAGAATTTGCAGGATCAAGTTCAACCGCTTTTTCCAACATTTTTAGTGCTTCCGTGGGCGCTTTAGCTCCAAAAGCCATTGCTTGATTGTAATAAACGGTTCCCAATATTTTGTAATCATTTTTTAAGAAAGGGTTATTGGGATATATTTTTTTTGCGATGCTCCAGTTAGCCTCAGTTTTATCATATTCTTTCAACTTAAAATAGGCAACACCTAAGTTTAAATACCCATTTACATATTCTTTATGAATTGAAATACTTTTATTCAAATGATAAATTGCTTTTTCTATAAGTTCTTTTTCCTGCAGTTTGTTTTCCGGTTTTTCAGATAGGTCAAGGTAGGCCTTACCTGCATTTCCGTTTGCTAATGTGCTGTTCGGAACGGTTTGAGCATCAGCAATAAAAAGTGTTGAATCGTTTTTCCATTGAGCATTACGCGGAATTACTACCCATGTGCACCAAAAAACAACTAAAATTCCTGTCGTTATACCAACCACTTTTTGGGCAACAGAGTGATTAATTTTTGCTAACAACCAATTGATCAAAATAGCTATTGCTATTGCAAATCCCAAGGATGAATGATAAATTAACCGTTCACCCATTGTCGCTCCCAGATCCATTAACAAGTTGGAAACTAAAAATAAATGCAACAAATAAAATGCGAGAGCAAATGATAAAACGTTTCGCTTAAAAAATAAAACAATAGTTGCAGTGATTAGTGAAACATGGGTAACTATGGATAACCATACCAAGCCATTGCCAAAGTTGGTATACAGGATGGTATTATAGGAATAATCACACGATAGCATATTTGGATAAAATAATAAGCTCAAATAATGATTCAGAATCTCAATTTTTGTTGCCCACTTTTCCGGTGTTGTAGCAAATTTAAAAGGTTCGTTCAGCAGATCGGGGTTGGCCACAGCACCACCTTTCCCCACAATTGAAAAACGAATAAGCAAATAAATTAAGGCAATAAATAAGTAAGGAAGTCCGCCAATGACGGTTTCCTTCAGGCTGTCTCCTTTAACAATATATAATAACATAGGTATAAAAATCAGCAGTGTTATTGCATATTCTTTTGAAAGCAGAGCGAGAAAATAAAAGAGCAGACCATAGAGTAATTGTTTTTTTTCTCTGTTTTCACGATAACGAAACACAGCAATAAATGTGAGAATAATGAATAAAAAAGAAAGTATCTCATCTCTGCTTTTCGCATTAGCAACCACTTCGGTATGTATCGGGTGAATTAAAAAGATCAGACAAGCAATAAATGCGATCAGCGGATCCTCTTTAAAAATAAACGTTCTCAGAAAATATAAAAGTATCACTAGGGATAAAATATAGAACAACACATTCAGTACATGTCTTACTGTTGCTGCATCTGTCTCTGGTTTTTGTTTAGCACTGGAACCAAATAATTGCTGCTCAATTGCAAATGTTACAACCGAAAGCGGACGGTATCGTCCACCGGAAAGTTGCTGTTTTGAGCCCATTTGCCGGTAATAGCTATCGTAAGAATCCATACTTAAAATTTTAGGAATGCCTCGTAAGCCTTGTTGCACATAATCGTTTTTTTGGATCACAATACCATCATCCAGAGCATATTCGTTTTTAAAAGAATTGGAATATAAAATAAAGCCAAGCACTACCAGTAGCAGCGCCTGTATCTTAAAATCCTTGAATCCAGCACTCTTCGGTTTATTCAAAGGAGATATTGAAAGGTCTTTTTCTATGTCGATCGCTTTTTTATCAGACATTTTGTTTAAACAATTAAATGCGTTGATAAAAATAGCTGTTTTCATTGAATTTGCTGTTCACTGTTTAAAGCATTCTATTCGACTCCATAGGCCGAAATATTAAAACTTTGTGAAATTTGTCGTACAACCCACCTACCGGAACCTTTTTAAGCTATACAGAAATTCGTATATTCGTGTCCGATTCAAAAAATCTATTTTATGAGCCGACCGATACGGGTTTTAATTGCTAAAGTTGGACTTGACGGGCATGACCGGGGAGCAAAAGTGATTGCTTCATTTTTACGTGATGCGGGTATGGAAGTAATTTATACCGGGCTACGCCAAACTCCAGAAATGGTAGTAAATAGCGCTTTACAGGAAGATGTGGATGCGATAGGAGTGAGTATTCTTTCAGGTGCACACAATACTGTTTTCCCGAAAATAATCACACTGATGAAAGAAAAAGGATTAACCGATGTATTACTTACCGGTGGTGGAATCATTCCTATAAAGGACATGCAAAAACTAAATGAACAAGGCGTTGGCAAGCTGTTTCCTCCGGGAACAGATACCAAAGAGATTGTTGATTATATCACCGATTATGTGAAAGAACATCGTGATTTTTAGTGCTTCCAAGGCTTCAAGACCTCACCCCCTGCCCCCATAGCCGTCAGGCTAAGCCAGGTTTCTTAGTATTGTTAATGGTTTTAGCTTGTTTTTCTTTTGTTCCTTTACATATGTTCTTTCTATTATTTCAGATAGCTGGTCTAAAAAGCGTGAGAGAACCAATTTTTGCTTTTTTATTACCTCTTTTATTTCTTGTTTTATTGATACTATAAATTTAAAAAATTTCAGATCACTGATTTCTTCTTTATGTTTCTTTAAATGCCATTGCTTGAAATATCTTAATAAACGTGTACTTACTATAATCAACATAAGACAGCCATAATGAAAACATTCAAATCTTTCAATTTTCATTTGTTTTACCTTGTCTATTTTAAAAAATGATTTCCATGCTTTAAATATTATTTCGATTTGCCATCTAAGACTATAACACTCTCGTAACAAATGATTTGGTAGTTGTTCTTCTGTACAATTTGTTATAAATGCGTTTACGTCACAAAAAATTAAACGATCTTTACTAATGCCTTTGCGTTTGTTTTGTTTATCTGTTTTCAGTTTCCTTCGTTTTTCATTGGCTAACTTATTTGCCACTTTTTCTAATACTAATTTGATGGGGAATTTTTCTTTTTCTCCTAAATAAACCTGAATACTTTTTATTTCTCCCTCCTTCATTTTATCAATCACATCGAGTAAATGCAGTTGTTTGTATTTCTCTTTTTCTAAAATATAGATATTTACTCCAAACTTTAAACGACTTAAAAAACACGCTTGTGCTTCTTCTACTAGTCTAAGCTTATCTACCTTAAAGTATCCTAAATCCTCTATTCGCAAATCATTCTTACGTAAGTCTTGCAATAAATAGCTAACATCTGGCACGGCACCTGACTGCACTGTAATATCTATGATTTCCTGAGAAAGCAAATCGTAACAATATTGATTTTTTATTCCAGCAATAGAGCCTCCACCTCCACAACCCTTATATTTGTGTGAATATTCTTCAGGTAATTGAAACGTTGTTGAATCATTTACAACAATCCTTTCAAATTTACAGGCTATTTTTTTACTGCTTATCTCTAATTTATTGGATAAAGCATGTTCCACCATCTTTTTCATAAAGTTCGATGCCGGCTCATTAAAGCGTTCTTGCAAACTTTGTTTTCTAATTTCAACTCCCTCTTTTTGTAATTCCCTACATAAATCTTCCACACTTGTTGTTTCTGATTTTTTTGCCGTAAACACACAGAGAAAAAAAATTTATGCCTTGAAGTTTGCTTTCTCTCTGTACAAATTTTGTCAGCCTAGCTGTATCTTCAATAAATTTTGTGTCAAAGAACTCTTTTATCATTTCAATTATTTTATCTTTGCTGACAGTACCAGTGCCATTTGAGAGTTTCATAATTTTGCTTTTTTGGTGAATTGCAATTTTATTGAAACTCTCAATTGCTGTTGCACTAACAATTTATTATTGCTCACAATCAACTGTTTATATCCTTAGCCTGACGGCTATGGGGGTTGGGGGTGAGGTCCGAGAAAAGGGATCGATTCATAGTCGGTATTATAATTATTTAAAATATACTATTCTTCAACTCTTATCTCGCCTTTTAGTGAGGAACAGAGAATAAGAACTTTTCTTTATGGGATATAAAAACACACAGGAATGCATTGATGATCTTGAAAAACACGGACACCTCATCCGTGTTAAAGAAGAAGTTAATTCAGAATTGGAAATGGCAGCTATTCATCTGCGTGTGTTTGAAAACAATGGTCCGGCTTTGTTATTTGAAAATATTAAAAATTGTAAATTCAAAGCAACCTCCAATTTATACGGCTCTTTAGAACGCAGCAAATTTATTTTTAGAGATACCATTGAAAAAATAAAAACACTCATTGATCTAAAAAATAATCCACTTGAAGCCCTCAAACACCCATTTAAATATGCCAATTTAGGACTTACTGCATTTTCTGCGCTGCCGAAAAAATCTATCCCGCATTATAGCGGGATCGTTTTACAAAATCAAACTACAATTTCTAAATTGCCACAAATTAAATGTTGGCCAAATGATGGAGGTGCATTTATCACACTACCGCTTGTATATACCGAGGATATTGATAAACCGGGTGTACTCAATTCTAATTTAGGAATGTACCGAATACAATTAAATGGCAATAATTATATTCCTGATAAAGAAATTGGCTTGCATTATCAGCTTCATCGCGGTATCGGTATTCATCAGTCGAAATCAAATGCGAAAAACCAGCCACTTAAAGTAAGCATATTTGTTGGTGGTCCGCCATCCCTCACACTAGGCGCTGTAATGCCTTTGCCCGAAGGAATGAGCGAACTTACTTTTGCCGGAGCCCTTGGCAACAGAAGAATACGCTATTCCTATGTGAATGGTTTTTGTATTGCATCCGATGCAGATTTTGTAATTACTGGTGAAGTTTTTCCAAATGAAAACAAACCAGAAGGCCCATTTGGCGACCATCTTGGATACTATAGCTTGAAACATGATTTCCCGATGATGCGTGTTCACAAGGTGTTCCATCGCAATAACGCTATTTGGCCATTCACCGTTGTTGGCCGGCCGCCACAGGAAGATACTAGCTTTGGTGAGTTGATACACGAAATTACGGGTAATGCCATTCCTAAAGAGATTCCCGGATTAAAAAGTATACATGCGGTAGATGCCTCCGGGGTACACCCCCTTCTATTAGCCATTGGTAGCGAGCGTTACACACCATACAATGGAGAACGCAAACCACAGGAAATACTCACAATTGCTAATCATATATTGGGTTCCGGACAATTAAGTTTAGCTAAATATCTGTTCATTATTGCCGGTGAAGATAATCCTAAAATAACCACTCATGCTGTTGCAAATTATTTTAAACATGTACTTGAAAGGGTCGACTGGACAAGAGATTTACACTTTCATACACGAACAACAATTGATACGTTAGATTATAGCGGTACTGATTTAAACAGTGGTAGTAAAGTGGTGATTGCTGCAGCAGGAGATAAAAAAAGAGAACTCGGAACAGAATTAAATGAATTGAATTTACCTGACGGATTCCGGAATCCAAAATTGGTAATGCCCGGTGTAATTGCTATAGAAGCAGGAAATTATATTGACGAGAACACCACATCTCACATCTCATATCTCACATCTCAGATCTCTTCTCTCACATCTCATGTCTCACATCTCCCTTCTTTTCCATTGCTGATCATTTGTGACGACAGCGAATTTGTTGCCCGCAACTTAAATAACTTTTTATGGGTTACCTTTACGCGCAGTAATCCATCTCACGATATTCACGGCATTGGTAGTTTTGTTGAAAATAAACATTGGGGTTGTACAGGCTCGCTGATAATTGATGCCCGCATTAAACCACACCATGCGCCCCCACTTGTAAAAGATCCCGAAATTGAAAAACGTGTGGATGAGCTGGCAACAAAAGGAAAATCGCTATATGGAATTTTTTAATTAAATTTTTTTCAAAATGATATTATCACTCCCCTCTCCTTTGGAGAGGGGCTGGGGGTGAGGTCCAAGAACAAGGATCAATTCATAATAGATGTTGGTATAATTTTATTTAAAAATATAAACCATGCAAACCATCGACAGAAAAAAATCCCCTGCTTTTCAAACAGTAGAAAAAATCGAAATGATAAAAGCAAGCGAACAGCGTTTGCGAAACAATATCCCTGTATACTCAGTTAATGCTGGAACTCAGGAACTTATTAAAATTGAGTTTTTATTTTCTGCCGGTGTGTATCAGCAACAAATTCCTTTACAGGCCTCCGCTGTAAATTCAATGCTTGAAGAGGGCACCTCTAAATTAAATGCCTCTCAAATAGCTGAGAAGGTTGATTATTATGGTGCTTTCCTCGAAACAGGTGTTTCACAAGATAATGCCTCCATCGTTTTATATACACTCAACAAACATTTAAAATCAACACTCCTTGTAATCGAGCAGATTATTAAAGACTCTGTTTTTCCGCAACAGGAGCTGGATACACACATTCGTAATAGAAAACAAAAATTTCTTGTCGACAATCAAAAATTGGGTAACATTGCCCGGAAACGTTTTACTGAATTGCTCTTCGGAGCAAAACATCCGTATGGAATAAATGTAATCGAAGCCGATTTTGATCATATCAACCGCTCTCATTTGAATACATTTTATTCCAAATTTTATAAGGCAAACAATTGTAAAATTATATTGGCAGGCAAAGTAGATGATACCGTACTTGGTCTTTTAGACAGTCACTTTGGAGGAAATGATTGGATAGCAGAAAACACATTGAATACTAATGATTTGCC
>JAHEYA010000084.1 GCA_023251855.1 Bacteroidota bacterium | reverse complement strand
GGACGAAAAAATGCACTGTTAGATAATTTCAGGTCGCTCCTACGGAGCTTCGATTTTTATATTTATTCTTTTCTACAAACAGGTCGTCCCTAACAGGACTGTTTAAAGCTCCATAGGAGCGGACTGTTTGTAGAAAACAAATGATAGCGTAATATTTAGCTCCAGAGGAGCGACCTGTTGTGCAATTTTTCGTACACCTTCTACAACTTGGTTTTAGAAATAATTTTTATATTTGTTTTGTTCATCCTATTTTATTTTCATGCGTTTATCTCTCCTCTTATTTTTTTCCTTGTTTACGCTTTATTTGAATGCTCAATGCGATACCAACTACTATCGGCAGTATGATGATAAATTCATTGTTTCTTTGCACAATTCGTTTGCCAGGCAATATGATATTTCTTTTGACCAAAGGATGAGCAAGGACACAAACATTACAAAAAAATCACCTTTTCATTATTATGCAGAAGGAGATGTTATTTCGGGAATTGAAATTGATTATGACATATTCGGAATTTCCTTCGATTATAAAGCGGTACCGCCTAAAGATGTGAATAGAAAAGGAAAAACCGAGTATACCGACCTTGGTTTGAGTATTGGCAAACAGAAATGGAAACTGGATTTAAGTTACAAAATGTATGAAGGATTTTATGATCTCAATACTAAAACGTATACTCCATCATTTGATTCTACCTCTTCTTATTATCAAAATCCCAGCATGAGCACACGTTGCACAAAAGCGAAATTCATGTACATCACTAATACCAAACGATTTGCATATGATGCAGCATATTCCTGCTCTGACCGCCAGATAAAAACTGCTTTCTCCTGGATTTTTGTCGGCAATTTATACTCAAACCAGATCCGTACTGATAGTTCTTTTGTCCCATACCCAATAAGAAGCCTGTATTCGAATTTCGCTGATTTCAATGGATTGAGAGTTGTTGGGCTTTCAGCCGGAGCGGGCTTCTCAGTGAACTTTGTAGTGTTCCATCGAATTTTTTACAATTTTACTTTAGCTGTGGAACCTGAATCACAATGGAGGGAATACCATTTTGCTTCCGGCTTTACAACAAGCAGAAATTATTTAAGAACTTCTGCTGATCTAAGGGCTTCTTTAGGTTATAACGGGAAAAAGTTTTTTGCGTTTTTGTCAGGCATTGGAGATTACTCAAATTACAGCAGTGGTCAGCTTATGATCACAAATAGTTTTGTATCAGGTTCATTTACCTTGGGTTATCGTTTTACTATTAAAAAACCAAAATTCTATAAAAACTTTGAGAAGACAAAACTTTATCAAATGTTCTAGTGTTATGTTAAATGCAAGATGTGAAATGGAAAATGTGTATTTTGGTTTTGCGATTGGCTTTTAACCATCTTACATCTGCCATTTTACATATCGCCAGTTGCTTATCTCAGCAATCATTTGAAGGATAATTGGTTCCTATTCTTTTTTCAACTTTATTTCCTGCCCCATTTCATAAGATTCGTTTTTTTTCTCAGGAAAAAAATCTGCCAAATACGTTTTATACCCTTTTATTTCTGCTTCAATTTCATATTTTGTTCCTGAATTTAATATGAAAATGTATTTGCCGGTTTTTGAATTAGGTGTGTAAATACCAACAAGCTGGCTGTTTTCCTTTTCCGAAACAGTGATAACCACATTTGAATAATTCTCTTGCGATGAACTATCGGCAAAAACAACAATTCCTTTCACCAAAAGATATGCAATTGGTTTATACATAACAGATGTGGTAGTTAACGAGGTATCTTTTTTTGAATTCGCTTTAGCACTTGCCAATAAATTATTGAATGAAACCTGTTTTTCAAGGTCTTTAATGTATCCGAATATTTTTATAATATCCTCATCCAGATAATTATTTGATGAATCACTAAGCAGAGTAGCAACGTGTTTTTTATTATCAGAATATAATTCGGGTGGAAGTATGTCCATTTTTTTTTCCAAATCCATTATATAAATCGTTAGTTTGCTTACTTCTCCCTGTGTATAATGATGTTTTACTTCGGATTGAGAAAAACCAAACAATGAAAATTGTAAAAATAATGTGATTAAAAAAACGGTTTCATTTTAATCCTTTTTAATATTTAAAAGGTCCTGTTCAACAACTCTTTATAGTTCTTTATTCAACCATATCATTATTTACATCAATAAGAGGTGCCTGCAAAAATTCTTTATTTGTCAATCTTTTTTCAAGCGAAAGCAAAAAACAAGGTAAGAGTATAAGATTAGAACAATAAGCAATTAAAAGTGTTCCGGAAATTAAAATCCCTAATGCTGCTGTGCCACCAAAATCAGAAGCTGCAAAGATCCCAAAACCAAAAAACAAAATTATTGCAGTGTAGATCATGCTTACACCGGTTTCTTTAATTGTTAGGGATACGGCATGAGAAATACTTATTTTAGAACCTTTCAACTCCTGACGATACTTTGTAAGAAAATACAAAGTGCCATCAGATGCAATGCCAAAAGCAATACTGAATATTAAAATAGTACTTGGTTTTAAATAAATATGGAAAAACCCCATCAGTCCGGCTGTTATGATCAATGGAACTAAACTTGGAATTACTGAAATTAAAATCATTCGAGGCGACATAAAAAGAGTGTACATTACAATAGCAATAAGGATTATTGCAAGCAAAACGCTCTCCAACAAATTTTGAACTAAAAACTGGTTTCCTTTTAAGAACATAAAACTGTTGCCGGTCAATGAAATGGAATAATTTTTATCTGCTGTTGCCCATTTATTTGTTTCATAATCGAAATTGAAAATGCTGTCAACACGTGGTTTCAGTTCATCTATAAGTATTTTCATTCGAATTGAACCAACATCTTTCATTTGAATACTCACACGGGTATAACGTTTAGAAGTATCAATAAAAGTAACAAACAGATCCTGTTTATCCTGTGCATTGCTACCGACAAAACTTGCAATTTTTTGTAATTCCATAGCTCCGGGCAATCTATACTGTTTTTCAACTCCATCATTAAAAGCTTGATTTGCAAACTTTATTCCTTCTACAATGGAGACTGCTTTTGAAAATTCGGGATATCGCTGAAATAATTTTTGAAGTTTATTGATTTTGTATAATGTTCGTCCTCCATCAGAAAAAACACCGTTTGGTTTTTTTGTGTCAACACTTATTTCGAAAGGCAATACACCATGATAATTTTTTTCAAAATACTTTAAATCCAATAAAATAGGGTCTTTGCTAGGCAAATCGTCTACAACATATCCCAAGGGCAATAATTTTGAAATTCCGAAAACAGAAATAATTACAATTAAAATTACTGAAATATAAATTCGCGGACGATAGTGGTGTACCCAATAATCAACATGTTTTAATATGTTGGACACCCTTTTACTTTCTAAATGTTTAGTGTGTTTAACAGATGGTGGAGGTAAAAAGCTAAATACAATTGGAACTAGCATTAATGAAATACAATACATTAATATCACACTAATGGAAGAGATCAATCCGAACTCAAAAAGCATTTGACTATCTGTAGAACAAAACACTGCAAACCCAATAGCTGTAGTTATATTGGCAAGAAATAAAGAAATTCCAACTTTTTCGATCGACAGTGATAATGCCTTTATTTGATTCTGTAATTTTCCAAATTCAATGTGATATTTATTCAGTAACATAATACAGTTGGGGACGCCAATTACAATTAAAAGAGGAGGGATCAATCCTGTTAAAACTGAAATTTTATATCCCACCAAAACCAATAAACCAACCGACCAAATAACACCAATGATGATTACCACCAACGAAAACAGCACCGGCAATAAGGAACGAAAAAACACAAATAAAATAATTGCTGTTACCAGTATAGCGAGCATCATGAATAAAAACATTTCATGTTGTATCTTGCGTGCTACTGATGTCCGGATATAGGGCATTCCGGAGTAATGTACTTCCACTTTATTTTTGACAAGAAAATGATCGACCTTTGCTTTTATAGAATCTACAACCGCCAAACGCCTTTTGGTATTCAACAATTTGTTTTCAAAAGTGATCGCCATCAAAGTAGAATGTGAAGAATCGTTGTAAATTATTCCTCTATAAAAAGGGAGGTGATGAATTGCTTCTTTTATAATATCAACTTCAGCCTGTGACTGTGGTTTTCGAGTGAGTAACGATTTTTTTTCAAAGGTTCCTAAACTATCGTTTTTAATAATGTTCTGAAGCCGGGCAACAGATGCAACTGCTTTTACTCCTGTAACCGTTTTAATTTCATTTCCTAAATCGTACCAATCACCAAATCGATTAAGGGTAAATAATTCTTCGTCCTGGATACCAATAACCATAACACTTCCATCTTGTCCGAATAGTTTTTTAAATTGAACATATTCAATTGCAGTAGTGTCATTATCCGGTAAAAGTTTAGGTGTTTCGTAAAGAATTTCTGCCTTTTGAGCGTAAAACCCCATAAAAACAGTAGATGCAGCGAGTACAATAATTATTGCCAATCTGTTTCGCAGTATAAATCGAGCAATCGAAACCCACATAATACAGCTTAATTATTGATTATTATTTTTTCTCATTTCCCAAAATTAAACATAATAACAATACTATTAACCAGAAGAGCTTTGGCAGTCAATCGTAGTGGTATGTGAAATGGAAGATGTGAAATGGAAAATGTAGGTTTTTGCTTTTCAATTGGCTTTTAACCATCTTACATCTGCCATTTTACATATCAGTAGTTATATTGGCAAGGATATAAATAGTTGTTAAAAAACAATTCCTGTTTTATGTCTCCTGTTTATTAATTTCACACTACCTTTTACCCATGATAAATAATACAAAGTATCGAACTATTTATATACTTCCGTTATTCTGTATATTGATTTTTTTTATTCTTAAATCAGTGTATAGACCGGCAGATGACTATGCCGGGTATTATTTCGGGAGTAAATTTTTTCTGCAAAAATTGTTTGATGCGCCCACTATTTATGAAACCTACGCGTTTAACCAAAAAATTTATGCCGAAGGATATGCTAATATACTCGCCTGCTATACCCCCTTCCCCCCAATTACTTCGCTGTTCTTTTTACCATTTACATTTTTTGATCTCTGCACATCTAAGCTTATTTTTAATAGTTTAAGTGCTTTACTATTTCTTTTTTCTCTCGTGAGATTGATAAAGTTTCTTACGCTGCCCAATTGGATATATCTTCTTATTCCTCTCGTATTTTTTATTCCAATAAGAAATACTGTTTTTTTTGGTCAGGCTTACCTGATTTTATTTGCACTTATTGCAGAAGGATTTATTTTTTACAAAAAAGAAAAACACCTGTATGCTTCTCTATTATGGGGACTAGCTATTGTTTTCAAAATATTTCCACTCATTTGTCTTCTTTTTCTTTTGTTTAAAAAAGAATGGAAACAAATAAAATATCTGACAATAGTTGTTGTTTTGTTACTTTCGATTTCCTTTTTTTTTAATGGCCTTGAGGTTTGGAAAACTTATTTGACAGAAATCTTTCCGAGGGTAAGTAATGGGGAGTTGAATAGCCCTTTTGCTGCAGAATATCAGTCGATGTTTATGCTTTTAAAAAAAGCTTTTGTTTACGATTCATTACAAAACCCATTCCCTCTTTTTGATAGTCCGCAATTTTTTTTATTTAATTTTCTATTTAAAGTAATCGTTTTATCATTCTGTGCATTTGTATCTCTTAATAAAAAAACGGAAGACATTAAAAGCCTTGGTATTTGGGTCTTGGGGAGTATTCTTATCTCTCCTAACGGGAGCACTTATTCCTTGGTTCTGTTGTTAATCCCTTTTTTATCTATTATACAAATGGAATACAATAATTTATTTAAAGGAATACTAATTTTGATCTTGCTATTGATAAACAATTTACCTGTGCATCTGTTTTTTAGTTTACCGGTGTTACTTCAATTTCCAAGGTTATATTTAATGATTAGTGTATTTATATTTTTAATTTATAGATACACAACTACTATAAATTACAGTGTATTGCTTGTTTTTTTCGTCCTTTTCGCGATAGTTTCAATACCTGCTGTATATGCCAAAAACAATGACGACAGCACTTATCTTTTCTCCAAAAATAAGTATGCAATAACTTATGATTATCTGATAAAAGACAATAAACTAATTGTTTATTATTACAGTGATTTTAAGGGAGCTGAAAGCGACACAATTGACTTTAAACAAAGTGTCAACCCAAGTGCTGATGTGTATTTAAAAAACAACCAGATCTATTTAGAAAATAAAAAACTAACAAATACCAACGACAGAAAAATGAAACCTGTTTTACTTTATTCAGGACTACTGCTATATCTTTCTGATAAAAATAGAGGTGTTGGTTTTTATACCTTAAGAGTAAAAAAGGTGATTTAAATCTATTTGCCAATTATAAATGATCGTTAGGGTTAATAAATACTTCAAAGCTTTATTCTCCAAAAATAACCGAAATACAAAAAGGGGAATTTGGATAATTTTGTACGCTTTTAATGGCCTTTCCACCCCCATTTTCAACCTGATTTTATCTGCCGTAATTGTAAAAAAAATATCGCTTGGTTTCTGGGGAGAATTTGTTTCATTATCATTAATTGTTACCCTGTCGGCTTTTATTATTGGCTGGGGCAATAAAGATTTTCTTTTAAGAGAATTTAGCAGAGTGCCTGCTCAAATAGCTTCTAACTGGCAGACCAACATATTCCAAAGAGCTATACTGTGCTTACTTGCAGCGTGTTCATTCTTTTTGTTTATTAATCATTCTAATTATCGGATCTGTTTACTTATCTTCTGGATAATCAGTACCTTTTTATATAAATCGCTCGATGTACTTATTTTATTTAAACGCCTTTTTTCATTCTCATTGCTAGCTGAAACAATAGGATATGCTATTGTTATAGGCATTGTTGCTATATATGATTCTAAAGAACTTACAGTAGATCTTTTAATTTTAATATTGGCTATTATAACGTTTTTAAAATTTCTAATCGGCCTCTGGTATCTCCGGAAAGATATTTTTCCTATCGTATTTAAGTGGGGTAAATTCTCTTTAAAAACAAACACATTGTTTCTATCAATCCCATACTTTTTGCCGACTCTTGCCGGTTTATTACAAAGCAAAGTGGACATTTACTGTGTAGCCTATTTTTTGTCGCCAAGTGAAGTAGGAGGATACCAGATATTTATGAATTTGCTTACCGTTCCGCATAGTTTAGCCACATTTATAGTATTGCCTTTCATTAAAAACATCTACCGAATGCCCGTAAAATCAGTAAAAAAAATTATAAAATTTCTGACCCTGATCGGATTTGTATTTTCTTTACCTGCACTGATTATCATATACTTTATTATGGAAAATTATTATAAACTTCACTTTTCACTTTCAATGTATACCTACGGATTTATAATGCTGCTCCCCTTTTTCATGTATACCGTAAAAATGAACCTGCTGTTTAAATATGATAAACAATATGTAATTGTTTGGATCACCACATTAACCGGGGGAATAAGTTTGCTTGCAAGTATTGTACTGATTCCGAGCTTGAATATTGAAGGTGGAATTATTGCCAAAACAATTACACAATGGATTACCTTTTTACTTTTTTATATGTATACTAATCGTTATTTAAAGTCTCATGGATAGTGTTTCTAAGATAAACAACACAGTGAAAGTTAGTGTAATTATGCTTACCTATAATCGCGGACCACTTATTTCAGATAGTGTAAAAAGTGTGTTTGAACAAAGTTTTAAAGAGCTCGAACTTCTTATAATTGATGATGGTTCAACAGATAATACAAAAGAGATAATAGAAAATATAAAAGACCCCAGAATACAGTATTTTACTTTAGAGCATACAGGTAAAATTTCCTATTTGAGAAACTTTGGAATTACTCATTCCAATGGCGAATACATTGCATATATTGATTCGGATGACCTTTGGCAGAAAGACAAATTAAAAAATCAGATACAAATTTTAGATACTCATTCAACTTTAGGAATGACATTTTCAGATGTAGAATTTTTCAATAAAAACGGTGTTTTCAAACAAGGACTCTATCATTCTCAAAGCAAAAAAAAATCAATTTATCATGGTAACATTTTTAATCTTCTGATAAGTAATCGAATGGCGATCTATGCATCTTCTGTGATGTTAAGAAAAAGTTGTATTGAGAAAACAGGTTTACTTGATGAACGTTTAAATCCCGGTGACAGCAATTTTTTTATACGATTGTCGCACCTTTTCGATGTATATATCGTTTTTGATTATTGGACAAAAATAAGAAAACATGATGGAAACATGTCGCCACATATACATGAAATTTCCTTTCACGAAATGACTCAAACCCTCACATCCTATTATGATTCGAAAAAAATCAGCAAAAAAAATTTTCGCGAAGCCATGTTAAGTTTACAATATGGTTTTGC
>JAHEYA010000429.1 GCA_023251855.1 Bacteroidota bacterium | reverse complement strand
AATAAAATTGCATTCGATGAATTAACTGAATACCTTGATCTGACAGCTATTTCGATTGCTTCCGATTTAGTGCCAATAAAAGGCGAAAATCGGGCATTGTGTTACTTTGGATTGGAACAGATCAACAAAAATCCCCGTAAAGGAATTAAATCAATTTTAGATCTGGCTAATATCAAAAAAGAAATTACTGTTAATGAGTTAGTGTTTACCATTGGTCCGCGTATTAATGCTGCCGGTAGAATTGACACCGGTCGAAATGCAGTTGCCTTACTAGTTTCGGATAATCACGATCACGCTAAAACAACAGGAATTAATATCAATTTAAATAATACGGATAGAAGAGCACTTGACTTATCAATTACTCAGCATGCATTAAGTATTATAGGTGATAATGCAGAATTGATAGATCGTAAATCAACAGTTTTATTTCATTCAGATTGGCATAAGGGTGTGATTGGTATTGTGGCATCCCGTTTAATAGAAAAATATTATCGACCTACAATTGTTCTCACCGAATCTAATGGAAAAGCTACTGGTTCAGCACGGTCGGTTAAAGATTTTGATGTATATAATGCAATTGAAGCTTGTTCTGATCTGTTGGAACAGTATGGAGGACATAAATATGCAGCAGGGCTGACATTAAAATTAGAAAACTTAGCTGCATTTCAGCAACGTTTTGAAGAAGTGGTGAGTGCTACTATTGAAGATCATATGCTTATCCCGGAAATAGTAATTGATGCGGAATTAAAATTAGAAAAAATAACCCCTAAATTTTTTAGAATATTAAAACAATTTGAACCTTTTGGTCCGGAAAACTTAGCACCCGTATTTATTGCAGAAGGGTTGGTTGATAAAGGATATGTGCGAATTGTCGGAAATAATCATTTAAAAATGGATATTCAATCTGCCAAAAATCCGAGAGAAAGTTTTTCGGCTATCGCATTTGGACAGGCAAATCATTTTGATGATGTACTTAGAAAAAAAACTTTTAGTGCATGCTTTGCAATTGAAGAAAATGAGTTTAATGGAAGAATATCGCTTCAGCTTAATGTGAAGGATATGAAGATATCACAGAATGAATGACCATTCAGAGAGTGCATATGACTTTATAATCAACTATTTAAACAAATTACATGAAGACTTGGAGGTCTAAAAAGGTTTTGATTGCACTTAAAATGCTTGTAGTCAGTTGTTTATGATAAACGGGAGGTGAATAATCCTTATGCTTTTGTAATTTATAAAGGATTATTTTATACATTTGCAAAAGTATTAATTTTTAATTTTTAATTTAATGAAAACAGGAACAGTAAAATTTTTTAATTCAGCAAAAGGCTTTGGATTTATTACAGTAGATGGTAGTACTCAAGAACTATTTGTTCACGTTACCGGTTTGATCGACCAGATTCGTGATGGTGATAAAGTTACCTTTGAAATTCAAGAAGGTAAAAAAGGTTTAAATGCAGTAAATGTAAAAAAAGCATAATTGTTAAAAAAACACCTTTAAAAAAAAGGCTTTCAGATTAAATCTGAAAGCCTTTTTTAGTTTATAAGATATTAGGTCTTATTTTTTTATCTCCTCGCCTTTTAGCCATTGTTCTTTATCGATCATGCTGCCATTTTCATCATAAATGGTCCAGATACCATCTTTTTGGTAATCAATTACAGAAGGATTGTATTTCATAGGGCCTTCAGCTTTTAATTTGCCGTTTTCGTGATATTCTTTTTTAGAATACTTTTTCTTTTTTGGATCTGTAACTTCAAATATTTCCTGAGGTTTACCATCCTCTGCATATGATTTACGCATAATCAGGTACTCCATATCTTTGGTGTTTTCCTCTGTATATTCAATTTTGCCGTTCTGATAATAATCTGTCCATAATTGAGGAGCCCCTTTATAATAAGTAACTTCAGACTTTAATTTTCCATCAGGATAGAATATCTGCATATTGCATCGTTTAAAATCTACAATTTTAAATACACGCTCCACATTACCATTTTCGAAAAAGTTTTTATAGATTTTTAAGTGTCCATCTTCATAATAACCTCTGTGAAGGACCTTGCCACTTTCATATACATCCTGCACCCATTCCTGACAAGCATAGCCTTTTCTATCATTACGAACAGAATCACCACCAATCGCAAAATTCAATTTTTCATACATCCTTATTCCATAAACAGGATCAATAACCTTTGAAGCTTTGTATTTGTTGGGTGGAGGAGCATTATTAAAGCCCTGTGAAAAGGATAGTTTAATGACGATTATGCAGATAATGAGAAGGACAGTTTTTTTCATTTAACAACAGCGTTGATTCAATTAGATTTTTTGTAAAGGTAGAAAAAAAGCGAATAAGAAAACAAGAATAAATTAGTCAATGATTTCAATAATCATTTTTTCTTTTCTTCTAAATTCATGCCGCAGACTTTACATTTCCCGGGAGTATTACTTCCGCTGTCTTCGCAATTCATAGGGCATACATATAAATAATCAGTTGCAGGGTTTTCACAAACAGGTTTTTTTCCAAAAAACCGATACGATAATCCAAAAATGAATTGTTGTTTGGTTACTACCTGAGTTCCATTTGCATATTCATATAAAGGTAATTCGCATAAACCATATGCTGTAAACGACTTGAAACTGTAACTTATTTGAGGAACAAACATTATTTTTTTACTTCCTGTTGATCTGACATCAACATTGTATAACGCTTGCAGGTCGATGTTTTTACCCGGTTGCATTTTATCAATTATTTCACCTTTAACTTGTAGCGTTACTCCTAAGGATTTGAAAAATGTTTTTCCGGCAAACAAACCAATACTTTTATAATCACCAAATTTCTCTCCTAATG
>JAHEYA010000428.1 GCA_023251855.1 Bacteroidota bacterium | reverse complement strand
GCACCTTCTTATAGCGGAATTAGTTTAACTACTGATGTTACAGGTACTTTGCAGGCTACTAATGGAGGAACAGCTCAAAGTGCTTATACTACCGGTGATATTTTATATGCAAGTGCTGCAAACACTCTTTCCAAACTTCCAATTGGTGCTGCCGGTAATATTTTAACTGTAAATTCCGGTATACCGGCTTGGATTGCAAATAATAGTGGCTGGTCGATTGCCGGTAATACGGGTATTACTAACCCGGCTGTACCAGGAATATATGGTACTTCACTTATAGCCTCATCCGAAAACTGGCTGGGCACAATGGATGCAAAAGACATTGTTTTAGGCACTAACACCATTGAACGAATGCGTATTATGCAAACAACTGGCAATGTTGGTATTGGTACAGCTTCTCCTTTAGCGTTTGCTAAGTTTCATGTTAGAGGTACTACAGATGGGGATATCGTTTTTGAAAGAAATAATTCCCTGACTCCTCAAGGGCCTGCATTAAGATTGTATCACACTGATCCAGCTCCAAATGCCGGTGATGATGCTGGTCAGCTGACTTTTGAAGGTCAAACAACCCCAAGCCTATCTCAAACACAATACGCTAGGATATATACTTATATGAATTCTGCTTCAGATGCTGACCCTCAGGGGTCAATGATTTTTGAAACAACTTCCAAGCTTTTAACCGGTTCATTTTTTCCGGTAGAACGCATGCGAATAAGCAATGCAGGCTTTGTTGGTATTGGAGTTACTACCCCTGCTTCATTGTTGCATGTTGCCGGTACTGCTCAATTAGGCACTGTTTCATCGGTAACCGGTGCTTTAGCTTTGTATAACTCGGCAAGTGCTAATGCTACAACGTTAAAGGCTGGTGTTGCTTCCACAGCAGTTACTTACACATTGCCAACCAGTGATGGTGTTAGCGGAAAAGTTTTGAGTACTGATGGTTCAGGAAATCTAAGTTGGGTTGCTAATGGTGGCGGTTCATTTGGTGCAACATGGAATTTAATAACCGATCCTACCGGTAACCTAATCTTAAATAATAATACAAATACTACTGTTTTTAATTTTGCTAATACAGCTTCTGATGCATTTACCATCAATGCTACTTCTTTATTAGCAGGTTCGGGGCTAGTTCTCTCCTCTTCAAATGTTAATTCTACCGGGAATCTATTCAGAGTTTCATCTAACTCTACAGGCATGCAGGTGGGTGGTATAGCACGTTTCGACTTTACGGGCGCTCATACGGGTAATGGTTTGCAGATAGATGATGCGACTGCAACTGGAAAAGTGGTGCAGATCAATGCTAACAGTATTAGCACTGGAACAGCTTTAGAGGTGAATGCAAATAATATTGCAGGTACCGGTGCCGGAGTTGCTTTTACTTCTAGTAGTGCTACCGCTTCAGGTGTTCTTTTAAAGCTTTCAACCACAGGCTCCAATGCATCTGCTGTTGCTTTAAGAATGGCTGGAACCACTTCCGGAACTTTAGATATTTCTCCTGCTGCTACAACTACCAGTTACTCTTTAAAGATGCCGGCAGCACAAGGGGCTGTTTCATCTGCATTGACCAACGATGGTTCAGGTAATTTAACATGGCGCGCCCCTCTTCGTGATTATGTTCCCTCAAATTTTACTTTAACTACCGTTCTGAAAACTACAACAACTACATGGACAGTGCCGGCTAATGTTTATAGTATTACAATAGAAGCAGTTGGTGGTTCCGGCGGTGGAGGTGGCAGTGGCGGAAAACAAAATCCTTCCGGTGGAGGTGCGGCCAGATCTGGAAGTGGTGGCGGAGGTGGTGGTGCCGAATATGCAGGCACTATTCTTTATGTTAACCCAGGTGATATTGTTGGTGTTACAATTGGAGCTGCCGGAGCCGCAGGCACAGCCGGACTTGGAGGAGGTGTTGGTGTTGCAAGCAATGGTGGAAACGGAGGAACTGGAGGGCAAACAATTGTACTATTAAATGGAGTGATGAAAATAACGGTTAATGGTGGTTCAGGTGGATTTGGAGGAACGGTATGTACTACAAATACTGCTTATCCTGCGGGGCTTGGCGGAGCTGGCGGATCAGGCGGAGGTTCACCAAATAGTATAGCCGGTGGTGCCGGTGGTGCTGGCGTTACCGGTGCTGCTGTTGCGACTAATGGGCCTGGTACTGGCGGTATAAGTACTACGGTTACTAATGGAGGGGGAGCGATTATTGGCGGAATTGGTGGCGATACACAAGTTGGTGCTGCAGGTACGGCAGGGAATGCTGGGCTTGTCGGAAATACAGGTGTAGTATCAATTTCTTATTATTAGTATATAATTTCATAGCCCCTATTTATAAATTCTACAAAGACTTGATTAATATCCTTACCTTTGTTAAAAAAACGAAACCTAAATAATTCCATTTACGTATTAGGCTCTATGAGAAAAAGATCCCTCATTATAATTGCTCCTCCAATGAAAAAATTCATTATACATCTCCTGTTTTTCTTTTTAAAACCATTGCTTGGCAGAGGTTTCCCGAGAGTTGCCTTGGCATATTTGGTAGTTCTCATATCTCATATCTCATATCTCCCATCTGCCTTTGCTCAACAAAATGTAGGTATAGGAACAACAACTCCGGAGTCTTCAGCTCGTTTAGATGTATTTTCAAATAATCAGGGCCTATTGATCCCTCGTGTAAACCTGATGGGTACCAATGATATTACTACTATTCCCAATCCTGCAACAAGTTTAATGGTCTATAATAAGAATTCCCTTATGGTTGGTGGTGGTCTTGGTATCTACTATTTTAACGGACTTCAATGGATTCAAGCTTTTGGTGTTCAGGGAATTAATGGGGTAACCGGAGTTACAGGTGTTGTAGGAAG
>JAHEYA010000427.1:1561-2866 GCA_023251855.1 Bacteroidota bacterium | reverse complement strand
AAGATGCGTATGAAAAAATTATTCGTAAACTGATTAATTTCTTTAGAATTTATGCCGATTTGTATCATCACCACAAAGAGGAAAAAATTCTTTTTCCTGAGATGCAAAAAAAAAATGAACTTCTGCAAGATGGGGTGCTAAAAGAAATGTTTAATAATCACGAAGATTTCCGAAACATGATAAATAGTATAGAAACCTTTCTTGATAAAAAAAATTATCAAAGCGCACAGGAGCAGCTTAACATCTACTTAGAGGATTTGCTTGATCATATTGCTGTTGAAAATGAAGAAGTGTTCCAGATAGCGGAAACACTATTTAATAAGGAGGAATTGGAGAAAATATATTTCCGGTTTCAGGACAGCGATTTTGAAACAGAGGAACAAAATAAAATTAATGGACTGCCTAACAAATCAGAATTAGCAAAAGAACTTCAGGAAATGCATAAAACTTTTTTGGTGAAACAGCATTAGTGATTACACTTGCAATTTTAATCTGTGAGATTTGCAATTCTTATAAGTTCTTTATTATTTAAAATCTTTATTTTTTTTCCAACAAGCCCAATGATTTTCATTTTATGAAATTCCGACAACACTCTAATAGTTGTTTCGGTTGTTGTTCCTGCAATATTTCCAATGCTTTCACGGGTAAGTACAATATTTATGGTGGCATTATCTTCTTCTAGCCCAAAAAAATCTTTCAGCATTAATATTGTTTCGGCAATCCTTTCTTTCACTTCCTTTTGAACCATATTCATTGCTTTTTGCTCTGCTTGTTTCAAATCACCTGACAACATTTTGATGATTTCAAGGGAGAGTGTTGGGTTGGGAGCAATTTGATTTTGATAAACCCCGCGTGGAAAAAAACATACCAAAGAATCTTCTATTGCAGTTGCAGAGGCGTGATACGTATCGTCACTTAAAAGAGCTCTGTAACCAATTACATTTCCACTTTTTGCAAGCCGAAGGATCTGATCTCTGCCATCGTGACCAAGCTTATGGATCTTTACCTTGCCGGAATATATGCAATATAGACCTTGAGGATGGTTACCCTCGTAAAAAATTAATTGGCCTTTTCTATAGGATATATATGACTTGTTTTCGGATAAAGCCGCTAATTCTATTTTGTTTAAAACGCAAAAAATAGAATTTGTGGAAGATTCACACTTATCGCAAGAAGGAACAACTTTAGGTTTGTTTGAAGTACTCAGCATAAATTGAAAATTTGTTACTGTAAAGTTGCAACCATTAATCATAAAATAATATGATTAATGTCATACTGATTCATGATTTATTAATCAAAAACGGC
>JAHEYA010000427.1:0-1551 GCA_023251855.1 Bacteroidota bacterium | reverse complement strand
GGATGTTGGAGTAAATTTTGCAGTAAAGTGTCTTAAAAATTGCGACTCTTCAATAATTTTACAACCTTTTACATTTTTCTTATTTTCTAAAATTTTTTCAAAAACTTCACTCACATACTCAATATGACTTTGCGTATAAACCCTGCGTGGTATAGCTAGGCGCACTAATTCCATTGGAGCAGGAATCAGTTTTCCGGATTCATTATATTTTCCAAACATCACCGACCCGATTTCAACAGACCTTATTCCTCCGGTAAGATAAAGCTCACAAACAAGTGCTTGACCCGGGTATTGTTCAACTGGAATATGTGGGTACAATGCTTTAGCATCAATATAAACAGCATGTCCGCCTATAGGCATTATAAGCGGAACCCCAAGTTTATTCAGCTTTTCGCCCAAATATGCAGTACTTCTAATTCTGTAATGTAAATAATGAGGATCAAAAACTTCTTTTAATCCTATTGCAATTGCCTCCATATCTCTGCCTGAAAGTCCACCATAGGTGGTAAATCCCTCTGTAATTATTAAAAGATTTCTACATGCATCGGCCAGACTTTTGTCTTTTAATGCCAGAAATCCTCCCATATTCACAAGTGCATCTTTTTTTGCACTCATTATAGCTCCATCTGTTAATGAAAACATTTCCTGCGCAATTTTTTTGTACGTATTATTTTGAAAACCTTTTTCCCTGTGCTTGATGAAGTAAGAGTTTTCTGCAATCCTACAACAATCCAGAAAAAATTTGACCCCATGTTTTTTACAAATTCGGCTTACTCCTCTGGCATTTTCCATACTTGCCGGTTGTCCTCCTCCACTGTTATTAGTAACTGTAAGTATCACACCTCCTATATTTTGTGACTTTTTTTGTTTAATTATATTTTCCAATTTTATCAAATCCATATTTCCTTTAAAGGGATATATAAATGATGGATCCTTAGATTCGGCAACAGGAATATCTATTGCTTCAGCACCAGAAAATTCAATATTGGCGCGGGTAGTATCAAAATGGGTATTACTGATAAATGTTTTTCCTTTACCTCCAAGATAGCTATATAGGATTCGCTCTGCCGCCCTGCCTTGATGGGTCGGGAAAATATAAGGTAAACCGGTAAGCACATGAATTGCCGACTCCATTCTTTCCCAGCTTTTTGCTCCTGCATACGACTCATCGCCTTGCATTATTCCTGCCCATTGACTTGAACTCATGGCCGAAGTTCCACTATCAGTGAGCAAATCAATCATTACCTGTTCGGATTTCAATAAAAATGGATTGTAATGTGCGTTTTTCAAAAACTTTTTTCGCTCTCTATAAGTTGTTACTTTGATTGGCTCAACCATTTTTATTTTGAATGGTTCTATAATTGTTTTAAAACTCATAGTTTTATTTTTTTATCCTGTTTGTTTTTCTTATCAACGCTTTTTTGTACTGTTCCTTTTCCAATAGGGATAAAGGTTTTAATGGTATTACTTTAGTAGGTTTTGCTTTATTATCCAGTGCAACAAATGTAAAATAGGCCTCATTGGTTGAAAAAATTTTCATTTCCGGTAATC
>JAHEYA010000426.1 GCA_023251855.1 Bacteroidota bacterium | reverse complement strand
TACTGAGGATGGGGGCATCATCTATTTTGCAAAAAGTGTGGAGATCACAAAACCTGATATTACACCTTTAATTCCGAAAAAAGGAAAAAATAAAGTTTATACAACTGCTGAATTAAAATCAAAACTTATAAAAGATTTTGGAAAATATAAATGGGGAAAAACAATGATAGCTAATATGTTCCTCTGGTAAGAAAAATCATTGCTAAGAGCCTGTTTAAATTTGTTAAAACACAAATACGTCTACCATAATTTATTAGCACGATGTCATTTCGACCCCTTCGGCAGGCTCAGGATAAACTCCGTGAGAAATCCCCGCAAATATTGAAAAGATGAGATTTCTCCCTACTGTCGAAATGACACATAAATCAAATTATGAATGAAATTTAAAAAAGCTCTAAAATTTAGGACATGGAACAAGCATCCTTTTTTTCTTTTTTCTGAATTTGCATAATTGGTAGGAAAGCGTTACTTCATGCGCACCTTGCGAAATATCAATTAATCTTGAAATGGTTATATCATAACTATAACCAATATTCAACCTGTCAGTTCTAATACCAATTATCATCGCAATAGCATCATTATTGCTATAACCTGCCTGGTATGCTTTTATTCCGGGAATTCCCCTGTACCAAAAACCAATATTAAAAATATATTGGGTATAATATAATCCGATATCAAACTGATCGAATTTTTTTTGTCCACGGTAATTAAATGCAGGTGATAATGATTTATGATCGTACAGATTTTTTTCACGTTCATTAAAATCAAATTTCGCTCCTCCATGAACACTATATTTTAAAGGCAGTTCAGATTCATTACCCATTAATGATATATTTGGTCGGGTAAAATGATATGCTGATAGTCCTCCCCAATATACTTTAGTATAAAACAAGGCACCTGCTCCCATATCAAAATAAGTTTTAGACTGAGTAGGAACTTCTATTGAAGGAACATTGCCTCCATTTGCGATCTGATCCCCGAATAATAATGTATTAAAATTAATGCTTTTCATTCCAAGCCCAGCCTGCACTCCATACCTCATCGAAAACTTACGATTTACTTTTACTTCATAGGCATACATAGCATTTACAACCGTGGTTTTTAACTGGCCTGTTCCTGCCTCATCATTGCCAAATAATAAACCGATCCCAGAGTTATACTGAGCCATATAATGATCAAGAGAAAGCAAATACGATTGATATGTTTTTGAAATTCCAGGCCACTGATTTCTATAGATAGTAGAAAAGCGGGAACAAACACCTGCTCCTGTAAATGCCGGATTCAGATATAAAGGTGCCGAGAAAAACTGTGTAAATTGCATGTCCTGAGCAAAAGCCTGTCCCCCATTACCTTTCCGAAGTAAAGGAGAGAAAAATAAAAATAGTAACAACATGCCTTTCACCAATAAAGGAATAAAGTAGTTGTTAATTTTATTTTTGTCAATTCTCATTTGCTACTATTGATATGTTAAATGTAAGATGTGAAATGGAAAATGTGAGTTTTGGCTTTGCGATTGCTTTTTAATCATCTTACATCTGCCATTTTACATTTTACATAACACTATATTATTCTATTTTGTTTTATTGCCTATTTTAAAGGATAGATCAACTATTTTATCTAACTCTACTTTTGTCTCGAATGGTTCGTATCCATCAGCAGTAATTGAAATTTCATACTCCTTTTTAGGGACTGCTATAACCAATACTTTTCCTGTTTTATTATTCGACTTATATACTCCTATCAACAATTTTTTTTGTACATCCGTTACTCTCAATTCCACATCATTAACAATGTTCTCGGCCGCATCAACAACGTGAATATTATATACATTTAAAGGAAGATTATTTGCCGGAAAAGTTACTGAATAAATATCCTGCAAACCAAATCCTCCTTCTCTATCTGAGGATAAATATCCTTTTGAAGCATCTGTGTTCATTACAAAAAATATGTCGTCATCAACAGTATTGATTGGACTTCCCAAATTTTTAGCTTCACTGAATTTGCCTGCTTCATCAAAAGTGGATTTGAAAATATCATAACCTCCCATATTGGTATGGCCTTCAGAACTAAAATATAGAATATTTCCTAAAGGATGAACAAATGGAGCATCCTCGTCATATTCAGTATTTATAGTTGGCCCTAAATTAAATGGTTTGCCCCACTTTCCATTTTGTAATTTTCGGGATAAATACAAATCTTTACCTCCAAAACCACCTGGTCTGTTACTTGAAAAAAAGATGATATCACCATTGGGAGAATAACAAGCACTTGTTTCAAGATACTCCGGAGAATTCACAACATCACTTAATATTTCAGGTTTCGACCATTTTTGATCCTTATAAAAACTTTCATAAATATCCCCGCTTTTCATGTCTTTACTAGTACGATAAAGCAATAATTTTTCACCATCAGCTGATAATCCTGTGCAGGCATCGTGAACAGCTGTATTGATAGTAGTATCAAGAATCACGGGAGCCGACCAGTTACCGGAATTATCTTTTTTAGAAACATAAATATCTTCATAAAAATCACCCAAGGGATCCATTTTTTTCCATATCGGATTATTTCTTCTGGAAGTAAAAACCATAAAACTTTCATCTGCCGGAATCAATGGAACATACTCTGCATGCTCCGAATTAATAGTGTTTCCAATATTTTTAATTACAATGGATTTATCAGAATTAGCTTCAAATGATTTTGCAGTATTGCATTTTTCGATCAAATCATCAACTTCCTTTCCTGAATGTTCATTTTCAGCACCAAAATATTTGTATTGATTATAATAATAAGTAGCCTTATCAAAGTCTTTCGACAAATGATTTAATCTGCCCAGGTAATAAGCCACTTCCGGAAATTCAGCAAGAGGAACT
>JAHEYA010000425.1 GCA_023251855.1 Bacteroidota bacterium | reverse complement strand
ATCAAATTTTAATCCAACCATATCAGCAAATTCTTTTCCGGCATCCAGCATATCATCACCTCGTTTATCATAATGCCATTCAATGCCGATAATATGACCTTGTTTAGCAATTTTTTTCAGGCTCAAAAGCATATCAACTATATATTTTGCAGAAGTTGAGTTAAAATAATCCAATTTGAAAATGAAAACTAATTTTGCATTTTCTTTTGTTTCTTCTTTTCGTTTTCTAAGTGTTTCTTCTAAATCGGAAACCCAATTAATTATTGGGGTATAGAATTTTCCGGCATTTTCAGGTCTGGATTCACCCGCAATGGTAAAACGATTAGATGAGGTATCAAACACAACACCGGGTGAATCGTCAGTAGCTTTAATTATAAGTGAATTCATAATATATTAAGCAAATTCTAATTTTTAATTTCAGATCGATTTAGGTTTACACAATTAATATTCAATAAAATCAAATTTCAAACCAACGGTATCAGAGAATTCATTTCCGGCATCCAACATATCATCATCACGTTTATCATAGTGCCATTCCATATTAATTTTATAACCCTGATCAACAAATTTTTTAAAGATCAACAGTATATCCATTATATATTTTGCTGAAGTAGAATTAAAATAGTCAAGTTTAAAAACAAATATTATTGATGAATCGCCTTTTCCTTCTTGTTTCCTTTTTTGAAGCTCTTCTTCAAATTTAATGATCCAGTTAATTACCGGGGTATAGAATTTCCCGGCATTTTCGGGTCTTGATTCACCAGAAATAACAAAACGGTTAGAAATTGTATCAAACTGTATTTTTGGTGAATCTTCTGTTGCCTCAATTATAAGCGAATCCATAGATGATTGTATTATTTTTGAATATTTATTTCTGTTTGAAAAAGATAAAATGATGCGTGTTCTGTTATCGGTTTAAATTCGTATCTTATTTGATTTTCAGATTTAATTGAAATGTCTATTAAACCTAAGCCCGCACTATTTTCATCAATTCGCTTAGATAGCATTTGTTCACGATACAATTTTTTCAATTCTTCCAAAGTAAGTCTTGAAACTTTATCTAATTTCATTTTTAATGCAGGAATATCTTTATTCAGTATATGATTGCCTGTAATGATGGTAAATTTATTATCGGATTTACATAAAAGCAACATTGCTTTATCTTTATGTTCAACGGCTTTAGATGAGTATTTACTTATATTTTCAATACTTTCAACTAAAATATTGTACACTTTTTTATCAATTCCGGTTGCAGTTTGCAGTTCGCCTAATTTGCTTTTGATGTTTTTCAATAAGGATGTTGTTACAAGGTGATCGAAATGCCCGGTAAATGCCATTAAAATATCCTTTTCACTCATGAATTGATAAACTTCATAGGCAATCGAAACCTGTGTCATGCGGATTTTTTTGTAAAGATAAAATGTTCAAAGCATCAAAAATAAGTAAAAAAAACATTTCAAGCCAAAATATTTTCAGGACTTAAAAACCGGCTGATTTTAAGAAGGAAGCAAGTATGTCGGAATAACAAATAAAACAAGGTATTGAGGAAAGTTAATGGGTTAATCTTAAACCTTTATCTCATCCTCATTTTTATTCAAAAAATGATATTCTAAGAAGTGGTAAGAGGAAACGGCTCTAACTTTAAATGTTTTGCCATATTTTTTCCCCCATTTGCGTTTTAAAGAGGTAAAAAAACCTTTTGAAATATAGGCTTCCAGATAGGGATGAACACAAAGTGTTATACCCGATTGGTTTTGTTCTTTTAGGATATAGCGCAAATTATTTTCGATCTGATCTATTAATACAATGCTTGCCTGAATTTCTCCACTGCCACCACAAGTAGGGCATTTTTCAACTGTAACAATATTCATTTCGGGCCGAACACGTTGACGGGTAATTTGTATCAACCCAAATTTACTTGGAGGTAAAATATTGTGTTTAGCCCTGTCTTTGGCCATTTCATCTCTCATTTTTTCAAAGAGAAGTTTTCGGTTTTCACCAGAGTGAAGATCAATAAAATCAACTACAATAATGCCACCCATATCGCGCAAACGCAATTGACGAGCAACTTCTACTGCCGCCTCCAGGTTTACTTCAAGTGCGTTTGTTTCCTGATTATTATCTGATTTAGCACGATTACCACTATTTACATCTATAACATGCAATGCTTCAGTATGTTCAACAATAAGATATCCGCCACTTTTCATGGTAACCGTTTTGCCGAAAAGTGATTTAATCTGGCGATCCACCCCAAAATTGTCGAAAATAGGAACGGTATTTTTATAGAGTTTTAGAATTTTTTCTTTATCGGGAGCAATAGCCTGAAGGTAGGCTTTTGTTTCTTCATAAAGCTTTTCATCATTTACGTTGATGCTGTTGAAACTGGCATTTAACAGGTCACGCAGAATCACGGAAGTACGATCCATTTCGCCAAGCACTTTTTGTGCAGGTTGCGCAGTTTTTAATGCTTCAAAACATCTATCCCATTTGCCTATTAGGTCATTCAAATCACCATCAAGTTCAGCAACACTTTTTCCTTCAGCAACGGTACGTATGATCACACCAAAATTTTTAGGTTTGATGCTGGAGATCAATCTTTTTAATCGATTTTTTTCATCATTCGTCTTTATTTTTTGAGAAACAGAGATCTTGTCAGAGAATGGTATCAATACTAAATAACGGCCTGCTAAAGAAATTTCGGTAGTAATTCTAGGACCTTTTGTTGAAATAGGTTCTTTTGCAATTTGTATCAGTATTTGCTGATTGGAATTTATTACATTTCCAATTTTGCCATCTTTTTGAATCTCTTTTTCAAGTTTGAAAGCAGTTAAGGATGAAGTAGTTTGTTTTTTTGTTTGAACAAGTTGAGTAT
>JAHEYA010000424.1 GCA_023251855.1 Bacteroidota bacterium | reverse complement strand
AATAGTTAATCCTCCATCACCACCTACTAGTCCGCTTCCCATCCATAAAGATTTTCCATTATATCCTCTAATCCAGGTTCCATCAGACATATACCATCCCCCCCCATGCGTTTGAAAATACAATCCCTGATTACCGGATACCCTCATCCATCCACCATTGGCATATATGTCACCCATTACATGCAGTTGATAACTTGGGGCCGTTGTGCCAATACCAACGTTACCGGTTGATTCATCAATGAACATATTTATAACGTTATTTGTGATAAAGGCTAAATTATCTGATCCTAAAGGACCAAACTCGTTAGTCCCATTATTGTATCTCCAGACTGCTAAAGTGGCAGGAGCATTAGCTCTGGCTAAGCTAATTTGACTCGTAGCAACACCTCCATAAACTTGGAGTGCGCTGACAGGCGCAGTTGTGCCAATACCCACATTGCCAGCATTAGTCATAAACATAGTACTTGTAGATGCATTATTTCTTATATTAAATCCTGCTGATCCATAGTTCAGGTACATAATGTTATCACTCCAGCGTGGCCATAAATAAGTTTCATAAACTGCCGCACTGTTTCTAGCAACAAATGCTGCCGTATTTTGAACACCAAAAACTGCATTTGTCCCTCCTAGTGTTAATTGATATCCGGGCGCAGTTGTTCCAATACCAACATTACCTGTACTTGCAATTCTAACTCGTTCTAAAGCTGTTGTTGCAATAACAAAATCCTGTGCATCAGAGGTTCCTATATAATTTTGACCGGCAGGGATAGAGACACCTATAGCCACAGCAGAAGGTGCTGTATTGGCATTGCCGGTTAAACTCCATGGTACACTTATTCCTGAACCTAATGAGGTAGCTCTCCACGCAGCTGCTAGTCCCACATAAATAAAACTACCAACTCCATTATTTGCAGGTATGTAAAATGCACCAAAAGTTGCAGGGTTATCATCTTCGTTCACAATGGTAAGCATTTGTCCATCCTTAGGGGCACCAATTGTAAGCACTGTGGTTCCTCCACCAACCACTTTGATGAGCCTGAAGAGCGTTATATTATTTGGAATAGTTACGGCACCTGCAGCCAACAGAGCAGTGATACGGGCTGAATAAGCTCCGTTCACATCCAATGTAGTGAGTGGATTGGTATTGGCAATTCCTATCACATTTATACCCGGATCATAAATACAACTGTTTGATAAGGTAGTTGCAGCCGACCATCTGGCTACATAATTTAAAGTGCCTGCACCTCCTAATACACCTGCACTTGCAGTAGTTTGGTCGGCCACCATTATAACATTTCCTGCTGTATCAACAGATAAAACATTGCCGGATTGATTGAATGAAGTTCCACTGCCATTTTTAAATTGTGCAAACTTTAGTCCGCTTACGTTTAAAGTATCACTATTGATCTCTAATTTTGCTTTAGGGTTAGTAACCCCAATACCAACCCGCTGGCCTGCCCTTGTTATGGAAATTACCGGTATATCATTGGATTCAAGGTTGCCACCTAAATTATTCATACCAATATCTAAATGGTTGACACTTGCATTATAACGGAAATATCCTCCACGTAAATCAGTATTTTCGGTTAAACGA
This sequence comes from Bacteroidota bacterium, assembly GCA_023251855.1. Lineage (GTDB taxonomy): Bacteria > Bacteroidota > Bacteroidia > 2-12-FULL-35-15 > 2-12-FULL-35-15 > 2-12-FULL-35-15. The sequence goes on along the minus strand of JAHEYA010000424.1, from coordinate 1,281 downwards.
AGCACAGAACCCAAAGTATCATTGCCGTTTGTGGTATTAATTATAAGTTGGGGATGTAAAGGAGCATCCATATGCAGAAGAGCAAGAGGAGTAGTTGTTCCGATACCTACATTACCTAAAGCATCTATCCTCATCTTCTCTGTACTGCCTCCTGTAGAAAACTTTAAGACCCCAATTGGATTATCCACCATAAGGCTTAATCCAGGACTGGTAGTATAAACATAACCATTATTGGCAGATGTGGCTCCCAAAGGAGTTGATCCCGAAGAATTAATTCCAACTTGGGTTACAATTCCTAAATCGTTTTTTGCCATAAATGATGAATAAGCATTGGCGCCTGATGTTTGATTCTCCAGTAAAACAGCTGTTCTTGCGTTTTGGTTTTTTTGAATATGAACTATTTCAGAAGGAACTATTGTTCCAATACCCACATTACCTGATGGTAAAATTGTTAATCTGTCTGCACTGGTTGTTGAAAATCTCAATTCATTTACTGCACCTAAATACATACCAGATGTTGGGCTATTAACAAATGACCATACCGGTAAAGCCACAGTACCATTGCCTGTGGATAATTTTTCTCAATTGCTTGTGATCTGAAGTTTTTCAACTCCGTTTGTTGCAAAACTTAAAACATTGGCAACATTTAAATACATTCCAGTTCCGGTGCTATTAACAAACGACCATGCCGGTAAAGCCGCAGTACCATTGCCGGTTGATAATTTTTCTCCTGTGGCGGCAGTAATTTGCAATCTTTCAACTCCGCCCGTTGCAAAATTTAATTGATTAAGAGCATTTGAATACATTCCTGTGTTGGAGCTTGGTATAAATGAATAAACAGGTAAAGCTGCTGAACCACCTGCAGCTGAAAGTAATTCCGATGCAACACCATTGTTCTTTATTCTGAATCGTTCTGAACCATTGGTTTTAAAAACTAAATCATTTGCATCAGAAGTTCCAAGGTAATTTGTTCCTGGAACAGTTCCTGCATTTCCTGTTAAACTCCAGGGTACACTAACACCAGTGCTGGAAGCTGTATTTCGCCATGCTCCGGCAGCGCTAACATAAATAAAACTACCGACACCATTATTGGCAGGTATTGTGAACGTGGCAAAAGTTGCAGGGTCTCCATCTTCATTAACAATAGTAAGCATTTGCCCATCCGCAGGGGCTAGAAGTGAAAGTGCATTTAATTGTGGTCCTGCTACAGCAGTCAGGCGGAAAAGAGTTACATTGTTAGGAATAACTGGGGCGGCTGCAGCTAAAGCCGTACTGATACGG
>JAHEYA010000083.1 GCA_023251855.1 Bacteroidota bacterium | reverse complement strand
ATGAACACAGAGCTACGCATGCCCAAATATCAATGTCGAAACGAAACAATGTGAACATGGCTTTGCAGATAGCACGCGAAGCTCGCCAGATACATGGTGGAATGGGTATTACAGGCGAATATCCGATCATGCGACACATGATGAACCTTGAATCAGTAATTACTTACGAAGGAACTCATGATATTCACTTATTGATCACAGGAATGGATATTACAGGATTAAATGCATTTCAGTAATTTTATACTAACTATTAAATAAATGAAAATGAAAAAGTATCTTTTAATTTTAGCAACAATTTTTTCTTTTGAATATGTTGCAAATGCTCAATCAGCAAGTAGTGTTATTGCGGTAACTAATCTTTCTGCTGAACGATTTAAAGCGATTATTGCTAACGATAAAAATGGAATAATAATCGATTTACGGACTACAGATGAGATCAACAAAGGATTTATTAAAGGTTCTGTTCAACTTGATTTTTTGGCGAAAGATGCCGAAAAACAAATTGATAAATTAGAAAAAAATAAAACATATTATATCTATTGTGAAAGTGGTGGAAGAAGCTCAGATGCTGCTGAATATATGACAAAGCATAACTTTAAACGGGTATATACACTTGAAAAAGGATTTTCGGATTGGGTGAAAAAAGGATTCCCAGTTGAGAAAAAATAAAATAAAATTATTGTAGAATAAAGAACCCAATCTTATTTTTAGATTGGGTTCTTTATTTTTTTAAGAAAAATTAGTATGAAAAGAGTTTGTTTCATTTTGTTTTTTATGAAGTTGTTCTTTTCGGCTCTTGCAGTTCAGCAAACAGATTCCCTTGCTGCTTACAAGGCTCAAAAAATTTCAAACGCAAAAGATTCTACAGCAGGTAAATCGAAACTAAAATCTAAAATCGCCAAAGCCTACAATACATTAGATAAGTCCCCATTAACTCATAAGTATATTCAGAAAATAGATGCTTTCGGAGGGGCAGTAAGTAATAAGTATAAAAGGTTAGATAGCATTGCACGTAGAGATACAGCAATTTCGAAAGCTATAATCCTTGAACAAAAAATATCAAAATCATTAAAGACAAGAAAAGAGTTCAAGGATAGTGTAAATGCCTACGATAAGGTTGTTTCGGTAAAGGACACACTTACACCAATTCATTTACAAGAGGATATTAAAATATCGGAAACACAAAGCCAACTTGAAAAAGCAGCTGTTGATTATACCAACACAGGTTCTCTTTATTTGGATATGAACAAAACAAATGATGCCATATTCTATTATGAAAAAGGGCTGAATATAGCACAGAAAGCGAACTACCCAACTATTATTCAACAATCTTTAAAGGGATTATCTGATGCATACATTCAAAAAGCAGATGTCAAAAAAGCATTGTTTTATTTTAAACAATATGTTGAAATAAAAGATGCACTGATAAAATTAAAAACTGACCAGGTAATGGCAGAGCTCAAATCAAAGTATGAGAGCGAGAAAAAGCAACGTGAAATTCAATCACTTGTGTTGGATGGACAAAAGAAAAAATCGGAATTAAAAAAATCGTTAGGACAAATTGAAGAACAGAAACAATATATACTATTGATAGTACTTGCTTTATTTTTGACAGTTGTGCTGGCAATTACTCTTTTTCGACAATACAGATCAAAGAAAAAAAACAATGAAACATTGGTCATTCAAAACAATAAAATAGTGGAACAAAAAAAAGAATTAGAAGAAAGTCTTAACTACACCAAACAACTGCAGGATGTGCTTAAGGAAGATCTGGATCATTATATGCAAGCGGCATTACGAAAACAAATGAACCCTCATTTTATTTTTAATTCATTGAACTCTATTCAGAGTTTTATTTTGCAAAACGATAAACTTTCAGCTAATATATATTTGTCGAAGTTTGCGGGCCTTATGCGTAAAGTTCTTGAAAATTCACAACACCAGTTAATCACTTTGGAAAAAGAATTGGAAGTTCTAAACCTCTATATAGAATTGGAAGAACAGCGGTTTGATAATAAATTTAATGTTCAATGGAATATTGACCCACTAATAGATTGCTCTACCCATAAACTTCCGCCTCTTATTATGCAGCCATACATTGAAAATGCAATCTGGCATGGACTTTTACATAAAGAAGGTGACAGGAGACTTACAATAACCATTATTAAAAAAGCAGAACAATTAGTTTGTACAATTGTGGATAATGGAATTGGAAGAGAAGCCGCTTTTGGGATGAAAAAAAACAAATCAAGTCATGAATCACTTGGTACGAGAATTACACAGAAACGAATTGATTTGATAAACTCTCTAAACAAATCAGGGATTGGTGTTCAATATTTCGACCTAAGTGACAATAAAGGTATTGCTAACGGTACTAAAGTGGAAATTACAATTCCTGTAATAGATGAATTTTAAATAAATTTCAAAATGATAAAAGCAATTATAATAGATGATGAAAAAAGTGCGGTTATTTCCATCGAACTTGCTCTTAAAGAATATTGTCCGACAGTAGAAGTAATTGGTAAGGCCTACAGTGCTAAAGAAGGGATTAAGGAAATAGAAACTAAAAAACCGGATTTGGTATTTTTGGATATACAAATGCCTCATACCACAGGTATTGAACTGTTGGAGCAAATCGATCAACGTAATTTTGATGTGATTTTTGTTACTGCATATAATGAGTATGCAGTAAAAGCATTTAAGTTAAATGCAATAGATTATTTGCTTAAACCTATTAGCATACCGGAACTTATAAAAGCAGTTCATAAGGTAAGTGATACTAAAGGAAATCAATTCACATCAACTGATAAATTAGATAAGTTGAAAGCTTCTTTGTCCGGAAAGGTGGGTTTACCTTTCTCCTCAGGAACGGAGTTCATAAAAATCTCTGATATCATTCGTGTTGAAGCTGATGGAAGCTATTGTAAAATAATTACTACCGATGGAAAGGAACGACTTGTTTCCCGCAATCTGAAAGAGATACAGACTTCTCTTGAAAATGAGAGTTTTTACAGAACTCACAAGTCGCATCTTATTAATTTAGAACACATAAAAAAATACTCACCTTTAAAAGATGGGGGTACTATTGAAATGGCAGATGGTGCCAAAATTGAAATAGCCCGTACTAATAAGGCTGAATTTTCAGCACTTTTGAAAGATATCTTTAATTAATTTCTTCCTTTTACGCACTTCACAAACTCAAAGCAGCAGTTGGTGAATCCACTCTTTTTAATTGCCTGATAGTGCCATTCCTTTGTGTCGAACATTAAAACCAAAGGATATGAAAAACGCAATTTTATTTTACTCAGCTATTATAGCTACTCTAACAATCAATGCAAACGCACAGGTTGCTGACACAACAAAACAAGAAAATGGTTTGTCGAAAATCATATCTGTTGATTCCTTAAAAAGAAAAGGCGACTTAATTCTTAAAAACTTCAGCAAAGAAAATATTCTTAAACAATCAAATAGCTTGTACTACGGTGATCCATCAACAGTGTTTCACATTGGATGGGAAGATGGAAGGGTTCCTGAATTTTCAAATGCGTATACTTTACATCGACATGAATTCCGCTTGAATGTTCTTGGTCGCAGTTCTTATGCTCTAAGTAATAGACTTGAAATGTCTTGCTACTTGCCACTTATCATGTGTCCCAACCTGTCATTAAAATATCGATTTTTCGATAATGGCGCTTTTGCTTCTGCAGTTGAGTTCGGTACAGCACGGGGAGCATTCCCCCTTGGTGTTGCAACAGGAATTGTTTTGCCGGGGGCTGCTATAGGTGCAGGAACTGCTGGTTTTGTAAGCGGTTCTGATAATTATATAAAACTATTTTCGAGTTGGCATCCCACCCAAAAATTAACTTTTTCTGCTAGAGGAAGTGTTTCATTTCTTAAAGTGGGTTATACCGGACTAGCTGGATTTGTTGGAGTTGGTGGTAATGGAGCAATTGTAGGAGCACTTCCAATTGAGGTTAGTCACAGATTCAGATATTTTATGGGTGGATTTGAAACAGACTATGTAATTAATAAACAAAATGTAATTGTATTAAATACATACATGGGCGGATTTGAAGGCAGTAATAAACAACTTATTGTTCCTTCACTTGGCTGGACGCATGCAAAGACCCATTTCCATTATACGTTGGGGCTATATACTTTTCTTGATCCACCAACATGGCAGACTTGGGAAGCTGAAAAATCAAAAATGCCTGTTGGAGTGTATGCCAATGTATATTGGATTTTCAACAATAGAATTAGAAAATAAACCATTAAAATTTCAACTGCTTTGTCTTTTGTAATCAATAAATAAATTAACCTTAAAACCAAAACAACATGAAAACTCTAAAAAAATCAATCACCGTGTTATCACTTGCAACAGCTACTCTTATGGTCTCTTGTAAACAAACACAAACACTTCCTTTAACCCTTAAAGGTAATAATGGATTAAAATTTTCGGGAATATCTTTAAAAGGAATTAAAGGAGAAGTAAATGTAAAAATCAAAAATCCTAATCCTGTGCCGGTTTCAGTATTCCGTTCCAGCTTGGCTATTAAGCTAAACGATATTCCGGTTGGCAAAGCAAGAATAAAAAGCAAACTGGTAATCCCTGCTAATTCTGAGGTAGAAGAAGTTTTATATTTAAACTCTGATTTTTCAAAACTCGGATATTTTGATATTCCCAAAGTGGTTAAAACTGTACAAAATAAAAATGTGAATGTTACTGTAAAGGGAAATTTGAAAAGTGGTACTTATTTTAATAAAATAAGTAATCCGGTTGAAACCACTAATACAATTGATGTAAGTGGCAGAACAAGGTCTGCATGGGCTTTTGTTTCAAAAGTTGGAAAAAAGACTGCAAAATTATTTAGTAAAAATACGGAGATGAATTAATGATTAACAAATGGTTCAAATCCAATAAAAAAGCACAATCTTATTTGAGATTGGGCTTTTTACTTTTTTAAAGAAAAAATTTATTCTTTAATATTAGCCATAAAATATTCGCGATTCATTCGTGCAATATTTTCTAATGAAATTTCTTTCGGACATTCAATCTCGCAAGCGCCTGTATTGGTACAGTTTCCAAAGCCTTCTTCGTCCATTTGAGCAATCATGTTTTTGGCACGTGTTGTCCGTTCAACTTGTCCTTGAGGTAATAATGCCAATTGAGAAATTTTAGCGGAAACAAATAACATAGCAGATGAGTTTTTGCAAGTTGCAACACACGCTCCACAACCGATACAGGCTGCTGCCGCGAATGCCATATCAGCATCAGGTTTTGGAATAGGAATGTTGTTTGCATCTTGTGCATTACCTGTGTTCACTGAAATAAAACCGCCTTTTGAAATTATACGATCGAATGAAGAACGATCAACAGTTAGATCTTTAATGACCGGAAATGCGGCAGCTCTCCATGGTTCAACAACAATGGTGTCGCCATCTTTGAATGAACGCATATGCAACTGGCAGGTAGTAACTCCTTTTTTAGGCCCGTGTGGCTGACCATTGATAAACATACTACACATACCGCAAATGCCTTCGCGACAGTCATGATCAAATGCAATTGGCTCTTCACCTTTATTGATTAACTGTTCATTCAACACATCAAACATTTCAAGAAAGGACATATCCGGTGAAATATCTTTTACAGGATAAATTGCCAAAGAACCATTTGTTTTTGCATTTTTCTGACGCCAAACTTTTAACGTTAAATTCATATTTCCCATACTCATACTTTTATTATTAAAAGAGTTTGTTTGATTTATTTATTATTGCTTTTGCCCATTTTAAAACAACAGTTGCTGATTTTATGGTTTCAAGATATTCTTTTCTTTCAATTTCTAATTCTTCACCGGGATACCTCGAACCTACAGAGAATTTTGAAAGATATTTCGTTTCGAATATAATTTCAGGAACATTAAAATTTTCCTGCTTTAACAGTTTAAATAAAAAATCAATATGATGCGTTTTTGGAAAATCAATTCTATAAAAAACAAGAACCGCCTTTACCGCTTTCTCAACTGCCTGCTGTGAATGAAAGCACAATGTGCTATATTTTATTTTTTTTGATGTCTTCCCTGTTTTTGCCAACGCTAAATCACTTTCAGCATATTCCAGCCATATAATTGGATTGACTTCATTTTTCATAAACTACTCTCCCTTCTTTGGCCACATCATAATAAACATAGTAAGGGACTTTGCTTAATTCCTCAAAACGGCTTGGAGTGCTTACAATGACATCCACAGGAGCGTGTGCGTCTATCCCTGTGCGATAAATTTTATCCAATAATTTTTTTCGGTTTGCATTTTTTTTCAAAACGCAAACATCATAATCACTATCCTTATTGGCCTTCCCAGTAGCGCGGGAGCCAAACAAAATAATTTTATCAGGATTGACAAGTTGTACAATGCTGGTAATGATTTGCTGTAAAATTTTATCGCTCACTAAAGAAACCGTATTCATTATATTATTTTTTATTTATAACTTCTTGCACTTGGGTGAACTACATCAAAAACTAATTCCTCTTTATGTAATTGATAATTACCTCCTCCTTTGTTTTCCCAAGCTGCAACATATGAAAATTCATCATCCTTGCGCAATGCTTCGCCTTCTTCAGTTTGTGATTCCTCACGGAAGTGGCCACCACAAGATTCAGAACGGTTCAATGCATCCATACACATCAGTTCGCCTAATTCAAGAAAATCGGCAACACGAAATGCTTTTTCCAATTCAGGATTTAATTCGTCATTTGTTCCGGGTACACGTACATCTTTCCAGAACTCTTCTCGTAAAGTACGAATCTCTGAAATAGCCTCTTTCAAGCCTTTTTCATTACGTGCCATTCCGCATTTTTCCCACATTATTTTTCCTAATTTTTTGTGAAAATGATCAACTGATTTTGTTCCTTTTATTGAAAAGAATTTATCGATTTGTGTTTGCACTGATTGCTCAGCAGCTACAAAAGCTTCATGAGAGGTAGGTATAGCTTTTACACTTATTTCTTTCGACAAATATGCACCAATAGTATAGGGTAAAACAAAATATCCATCTGCCAAACCTTGCATCAATGCAGATGCTCCAAGGCGATTGGCTCCATGGTCGGAAAAGTTAGCTTCTCCTAAACAATATAATCCGGGAACGGTTGTCATTAAATTATAATCAACCCATAAACCACCCATTGTATAATGCACAGCAGGGTATATACGCATTGCAACTTCATAAGGATTTTCACCGGTAATTTGTTCATACATCTCAAATAAATTACCATATTTTTCCTCAACTACCTGTTTGCCGAATTCTTTTAATTGAGCAGCAGTAGGACTATGAACTCCTAATTTAACAGCTTGATTATGTCCATAACGTTCTATTGCAGATTTAAAATCAAGGAATACCGCCATTTTTGAAGTGCCAACTCCGAAACCTGCATCACAACGTTCTTTTGCAGCACGTGAAGCTACATCACGCGGAACAAGATTACCAAATGCAGGGTATCTACGCTCCAAATAATAATCGCGTTCTTCTTCAGGTATTTCATTTGCTTTACGAGTATCATCTTGTTTTTTAGGAACCCAGATACGACCATCATTACGAAGTGATTCACTCATCAATGTTAATTTTGATTGATGATCTCCGGAAACAGGAATACATGTTGGATGAATTTGTGTGAAACAAGGGTTGCCAAAGAAAGCGCCTTTTTTAGTGGCTTTCCAGGCAGCTGTTACATTACAACCCATTGCATTTGTTGAAAGATAAAATACATTTCCATAACCTCCGGTACATAAAACTACTGCATGTCCGAAGTGACGTTCTAGTTTTCCGGTAACCATATCACGGGCAATGATGCCACGTGCTTTGCCTTCAATAGTAACCACTTCAAGCATTTCATGACGGGTTAACATTTCAACAGTACCCATACCAACCTGGCGCTGTAAACCACTATATGCACCTAATAATAATTGCTGTCCGGTTTGTCCGGCAGCATAAAATGTGCGCTGCACTTGTGTTCCGCCAAACGAACGATTGCTCAACATTCCACCATATTCACGTGCTAATGGCACTCCTTGCGCTACACATTGATCAATAATGTTTGCACTTACTTCAGCTAATCGATATACATTCCCTTCTCTGGCCCGATAATCGCCACCTTTGATGGTATCATAAAATAAACGGTAGGTGCTGTCTCCATCATTCTGATAGTTTTTTGCAGCATTGATCCCACCTTGAGCGGCAATAGAATGAGCCCTTCTGGCAGAATCCTGAAAGCAAAATACTTTTACTTTATAACCAAGTTCTGCTAATGAAGCAGCAGCAGAAGCTCCTGCCAGCCCTGAACCCACAACAATAATTTCTAAACTTCTTTTATTTGATGGATTAACAAGTGCTACAGAGGATTTGTATTTATTCCATTTTTCTGAAAGAGCACCCTCGGGTATTTTTGAATCTAATTTTGACATATCCTTAAAGAATTTTTAATTTTTAAAATCGTGTAATTATTTCACCCAACCCATATACATTGCAATCGGCATTGCAGCGAAAACAAAGGAAATAAGTATTG
>JAHEYA010000082.1 GCA_023251855.1 Bacteroidota bacterium | reverse complement strand
GAGCTCTCTTTGGTTTGGCTGGAGCGAAAGGTCAGCAGTTAGATGACCATTACTTCGGCTCGATTCCCGAAAGAGCTCTTGCTTTCATCCGCGAATTGGAAATTGAATGTTTCCGTTTGGGAATCCCTGTAAAGACAAGGCATAACGAAGTTGCTCCTAATCAATTTGAGTGCGCTCCTGTTTTTGAAGAGGTGAACCTTGCGGTTGACCATAATCTTTTGCTGATGGACATAATGGAAAAAGTGGCACGCAGGCATAACTTCCGCGTTCTTCTTCACGAAAAACCATTTGCAGGCATTAACGGAAGCGGAAAACACAATAACTGGAGCATGAGCACTGATTCAGGAAAAAATCTTTTATCACCTGGAAAAACACCAAAAACAAATTTGATGTTTCTCACTTTCTTCGTCAACACGATTAAAGCGGTTCATGATAACGCAGATTTATTAAGAGCCGGAATTGCTTCAGCAGGAAATGATCACCGCCTTGGCGCAAACGAAGCACCTCCTGCGATTTTTTCAGTATTCATTGGAACACAGCTTACCAAAGTTCTGGAAGATATCGAGAAAAAAGTAAAGACAGGAAAAATGACTCCCGAAGAAAAAACAGCTTTGAAACTTAACATCGGTAAAATTCCTGAAATACTTTTAGATAATACGGATAGGAACAGAACTTCTCCGTTCGCTTTCACCGGAAATAAATTTGAATTTCGCGCTGTGGGCTCATCTGCAAATTGTTCTGCCGCAATGACCATTCTGAATACTATTATGGCAAACCAATTGAACCAATTCAAAAAAGAAGTTGACGCACTTATCAAGAAAAATGTGGAGAAGGATGAAGCGATCTTCCGTGTTCTGCGTGATTATATAATTGCTACAAAAAAAATTCTTTTTGAAGGAAACGGCTACAGCGAAGAATGGGTGAAAGAAGCTAAGAAGCGTGGGCTTTCCAACATCAAAACAACTCCCGAAGCTCTGAAGATTTTTACAAGAAAGGAATTTGTAAATCTTTTTGAACACAATAATATCATGAGCGAACGCGAACAGCACGCCCGCTATGAAATTCAACTCGAAATATACATGAAAAAGATCCAGATCGAATCAAGAATGATTGGAGAAATTGCTCTCGGACAAATCATTCCTTCTGCGCTGAAATATCAGACTGCATTAATTGAAAACGTGAAGGGACTGAAAGGGATTACAGGATTTTCTTCTGCATCGTCCGCAAAGGTTCATAACAAAAAGGCAATTCTCGCAGGTGGTGATTATGAAGATGAAAGCGAAAAATATTCTATTGCAAACGACTCGGATATAAATTCACTCTCCGGAAGCCAGATGGAAATTATACGCGAAATTTCTGAACGCGTTTCTGCTATTCAAAAAAATGTTTACAAAATGATTGAGGCACGCAAAAAGGCAAATGCCTTGGAGGATGCACAGGAAAAAGCAACTGCTTACTGCGAACACGTAAAACCGTACTTCGATGAAATCAGAAAACATTCAGACAAACTGGAATTCATTGTTGACGATGAATTATGGACACTTCCAAAATATCGTGAGATGCTTTTCACGCGCTGATAAGAAAGATAGTTACATAAAAGACCCCCCGCCTTGCAGAAATGCGAGGCGGGGGTCTTTTTTAAATAAACACTTTATTAAAGCCTGGTTACCGCCTTATGCAATTTTTCACCCATAACCACTAAAAGTGATACAGGTACGGGATCCGAAGGGTTGGCATGCAGACGCGCGATCTCCTCGCCTACTTGAGTTAAAGATGGTTCGCGTTTAAGCGTTTCGTCCAGACCGATAGCCAAGGCCCTTTCTGTTAACAACAAAAGCGTTCTACGCAAAGATGCTCTCAAACTTCTAAGTGCCTGAGCTTCCCAATGATCAGCTGATGGCTGATTTGCAATACGGGAAAGAATACCATGCATTCCGGTAACTTTACCACAAAGCAGGTAGGCCTGAGCACTCGCTTCGGTTGATTTTTTAGTTTTATCAGCCAAGTATGCAACAGGAAATACTTTTGACCAATGGACAGAAGAAGCTATTTCTTTAGCAATCTCATTGGAAAGTCCCATACCTTCATATTTTTCGATATCTTTACGCATACGCACTGTGCCTATTTGAGGTGAAGAGTAGGTGTTGAGATTTTTAAGAATATCTTCAAAAGCAGCATCGTATTTTTTTGCCATTGAACTGAAATCCTGTCCATCTCCTATTTGCTCATACAGTTTTTCTCCCGGATAGAAATGTAGTATCCAGCTTGCAGTACCTTTGATTCCCTCTTCAATAGCCACAACCCCTTGAAATTTTGCTTCGAGAGGAGCTTTGTCATAAGACATAATTTTAGTTTTCAGATCCTGAGCATTCATCCAACGTTCAGCAGCAGTATAAGCAAAAGCCACATCCTGAATACTTCTTTCGGAATCTGTGATCAAATCCGTAAAAATAGAAGCTCCTGCATAGTTGATAATCCGGCCTATCCAAAGTGTTGCAAGCAACTCTCTAAGTAGCATATGGGATGAAATACTATCGCTATAGGTGTCCACAACTTCTTTAGGGAAATACCCCCTCAAGAACTCATCTCTTAATGGGAATTTAGCTGTATCTAAAACAAGTAGTTCGGCTTTTACATACATTTTAAAAAATGCCATCAGTTTACTTAATTCCGGACGTGTAAAGCCCTTTTTTAAACCTCTTTTTTGCAAGGCTTCAAGGTTTGGAAGGTCTTCCCTTTTAGGCACCAACACTTTCATATCAGCCAAAAAATCCTTTGTGCGAAGAAATAAATAAGGATCTTTCTGACTTCTTATTTCGTCGAGCGACAAACAAAGTGCATGATCCTGGCTATCATTCAGTATTTTTGCCAATACCTGAGAGGTAAGTGATTTAAGAATTTTATTACGTTCCTCATTTGTCATTTTTCCCTGATTGATCAAAGGCCCAAATAGGATTTTCAAATTTACTTCCCGGTCAGAACAGTCAACACCACCTGAATTATCAATGGCATCCGTATTTATCAAGCCACCCTTAAGGGCATATTCAATACGTCCTTTTTGTGTAACGCCAAGGTTTCCACCCTCACCAACAACCTTAGCACGCACACTTCCGCCATCAACACGTACTAAATCATTCGATTTATCGCCCACTTCGCGATTATCTTCCAATGAAGATTTTATATAGGTTCCTAGTCCACCATTATAAAGAAGATCGACATTAAGGGTGAGCAACATTTTAATAACTTCTTCCGTATTCAACTGTTTCTCATGTGTTCCTAGCAGCGTTTGAATTTCAGGAGTAAGTGTAACTGATTTTTCGGCTCTTGAAAAAACACCTCCACCTTTTGATATTATTTTTTTATCATAGTCGGTCCAGCTTGAACGAGGCAGGTCAAACATCCGCTGGCGCTCATTGTACGAAGTTTCGCAATCCGGATCCGGATCAAGAAATATATGTGCATGATTAAATGCGCCAACCAATTTTATTGTTTTTGAACGCAACATTCCATTACCAAAAACATCTCCGGAAAGGTCGCCAATACCAACAACACGAATAACATCCTTTTCAGGATCAACACCAATTTTTCCAAAATGGTTTCTTACACAAACCCAGGCACCTTTAGCAGTAATACCTTCTACTTTATGATCATAACCGGCTGAACCACCTGATGCAAAAGCATCTCCAAGCCAAAATTTATATTCGGCAGCCAGTTTATTAGCTGCATCAGATTGATGAGCTGTACCTTTATCGGCAGCAACAACAAGATATGGGTCAAATGCATCATGGCATACCACACCAGCAGGCCTGATTTGTTTGCCGGCTAATTGATTGTCCGTTATATCAAGCATTCCACGAATCAACACTTTATACATTTCATCACCATAACCTTTGCGATCCTGACCGGGTTTTGGGTTGCCTTTAACAACATAACCACCTTTAGCACCAAGCGGAACGATCAATACATTTTTAACAGATTGTGTACGCATCAAACCAAAAATCTCAGTACGATAATCATCCAAACGATCGCTCCAACGAAGCCCACCACGGGCAACACGACCGGAACGCAAGTGTACACCCTCCATTTCGGCATGATGAACAAACATTTCGAATAATGGACGAGGCTCAGGACAAACCTCCAGTTTAGCACATTCAAATTTGAAAGAGAGGTAATGAAACAACCGGTCGGTACGAAATGCATTTGTTCTTAATGTAGATTCAACAAGATTGAACAACATCCGGAAAACGCGATCTTCAGTGGCATCTTGAATCTTTTCCATTCCTTTTAGAAAAGCATTTTTACTCATTTCCATTTGTTCGAAAGAAGAAGAAGCATCTTTGCCTTGAAGACTTGGATTAAAACGGGCATGGAAATAGTTTACTAAAGCTTCGGTAAGTTCGCCATGACGATATAAAATTTTATCTACTGTATTGGAATCGAAAAAAGATCCTAACTGCATTGAATACTTCATGTAGGAACGTAGTATATCTACATCTTCCCAAGCTAGTCCCGGGCGAAGCATCAAACGATTCATCAAATCAGAAGGTACTTTCCCGGTAAAAACAGCTTCCAAGCCATGTATTAAGCGCTTTTTGTTTGTAACATAATCTTGTTCGCCTAACGTATTATCTGTAAGCAACCGGAAGGTATCGATGTGAAATTTAGTTTGATTTGGAAGGGTTATGAGTGTTGGAATCTCATCTAATACTCTAAATCCTATGTTATGAAATATAGGAAGAATTTCTGAAAGGAGCAGTCCTTGTTCTTTGCGATAGAGACGCAGACGAACTTCATTGGTTGAATTGCTTCCAATTCCTGGCAGAAAATCAAACTGAACCTGTCCGCTTTTCTGAAGTTCTTCCAAATGTACTACATCAGTGGCGGTTTCTTCAATGCGGACGGTTTGTTGATAGGATACAGGAAAAGCTTCAGCATACTTTGAATACAACGGAGTTGATACACCATTTTTACTTTTTGTAAGCGCTGCTCCAAAACGAATATGCCATGGGGTACATAATTCTATTACTTCTTTTTCGAGCTTGCTAATATTGGTTTTTTCAAGCTTTGTGCATCCTGCAAAATAAAAAGCAACCGGCACAATTCGTCCTTTCGCTCCCCCTTGTTCCATCTGAACATTATTAGCGCCAAGTGCTTGAAGAAGCAAGGTTTTTATATTATCCATAAGGTCATCTGAAAAAGCCTCATGCGGAATTGCAAGCAAAGCATAAGCACTTTGTTTGTCGGGCATAATGTCAATGTGAGCAGTGGCTTCATTTTGTGATTCATGATCAAGGCGGCTGTCAATGATTCTCCTAAGTTGCATATCCTCACATTCAAAAAGATACTCCGCCATTATTGTATTAAATGCTTTAACTCTTGCATTGTAAGATGAAGACTGGGGCCGCAAATCATCTTCATTAATTATTTTTTGCAGGCGATTTCTAAGATACGGGGTGGATGAATTTTGCAGTGTGAGTGCTTTGTGGGTGAACATGCCCATCAATACAAGCCCTCCATTAGCATTACCAGCCTCATCATATTGGCGCAATAAAACCATATTCATAAAACCAATACTTTTAATCGGAGATTTTAACTGTGATTTGCGAAGGTGAAAAACCCCACTGCCAACTGATTGCGACTTGAAAAAGTTTTTCGCCTGCACAATAATCGGATCATCTGTACCAAGGCTTTGAAAATCCATCCCAAGAGTTCTATCCTTGTGCATTACTATTTCCTTTCCTTCATTACCAAAATTCAGGAGGCAAACAAAAATGAAATTGTTATCAAGAAGTAATTCGAGCACTTCGTTCGCTTCTTTGAATTGTGCTGATGACGGGCCCTTTGAGGGAAGTGCCTGAGTAAGGAAATCGTATGAATTAATGGTGTCGCGCAATGCTTTGCGAATTCGCTGATAATCTCTTACTGTGGCCGCTGCTACTTCCAAATGTTTTTGTACATGACTACGGAATTTCTCTTTGTGTTGCTCATTTTGGAACCCTGCCAGCAGAAAACGGCTCACTGATTCAAGATGATGGTTATCATCTTCCTTTTTTGCAATGCTTAACAACTTACCTGATTCATCCCTGCGGAATGGCAATGAAAAATGCACTGAACCTTCCTGTTTCAGTTCATTTTCACTAATAGAGAGTTTAATGGTATCAATAATAAAACGCTGATCGACCATGCAGGTTTCTAGTGCCATTACACCTTCTGATGAACGATCTGCACTATCCTTGACCTCAAGTAACCTTACTTTAATTTGGTTTCCTTTACGTTGAGTAGTAAAATCTGCAAATTCGCTGATTACCTCAAGTTCTTGGCTTTCAACGATCCTACGGATATAACGGTCATTGGCTCTCTGAAAAAAAAGGCGGACGAATTCTTCTAAATCTTCTTTACGTAAACCGCTTTTTTTGATCTGCTCTGCACTAAATTTCGAAAGCCACTTTTCCCATGCCATTGAGCTTGTATCTGATTTAGCAGCTAATGTTTCAGTTTTCATAGTAAAAATATTTTTGGTTAATTATTAGAGTCGTTTTTTATGAGGGATGTAAAATTAATACCTGTTTTTATAGAAACCAAATTAAAATTTCCATTTTTCTGTCAACCAGATAGGTTTTCAAATACTAGCAGGTTTATCACTTACAAACCGTTTTACATTTTTATTTTTGCAGCGGCTGTTTCCAAACGTTTTACTACTTCGTCTTTACCAAGTAATTCAACCATTTCGAACAACATGGGCCCACCACCAACTCCACTTAAACATACACGGAATAATTGCATGACTTGTCCGGTTGCAATGCCTTTTGCTTCTGCTGTTGCTTTGAATACAGCTTCTGATTCAGTTGCTGAAAAATTAGCTATTGTTTTAAATGCTTCTGCCACTGCTTTTATAAACCCAGCTGATTGCTCATTCCAGCGTTTTTTAATCACATCAGCATCATAACTTGTTGGAGCAATAAAAAAATAAATGCCTGCATTCCAGAATTCATTTACGAAGTGAGATTTTTCTTTAACTAAGCGGCAAACGCCTTCAATGTATTTAGTTGTTGGTTGTTGGTTGTTGATTGCTGCGAAAAAAACTTTCAACTTTTCTTCTAAAATCGGTTGGAATAATTCTGCCAACTCCGAATCGGGTTTTTTTCTCAGATACTGTTGATTAAACCATTTTGTTTTTTCAGGATCGAACTTTGCTCCGGCTTTATGCACACGCTCCAGAGAGAATGCTTCTATTAACTCAGCCATCGAAAAAATTTCCTGTGTTGTACCCGGATTCCAGCCCAGCATTGCCAACATGTTCACAAATGCTTCCGGAAAAAATCCACTTTCACGATAACCAACATAACTTTCACCGGTACGTTCATCATGCCAATTTAAAGGAAACATGGGGATTCCCGACTTATCACGTTTAGAAAGTTTTCCATTACCATCCGTTTTTAATATCAATGGAAGATGTGCCAATAAAGGCATTTTATATTCACACTCCAAATACCTATAAATTAATATATGTGCAGGTGCTGATGGCAACCACTCTTCGCCTCTTACAGCATGTGAAATTTCCATTTCAATGTCATCCACAATATGTGCTAAGTGGTAGGTCGGCATCCCATCCGACTTCAACAATACCTTATCATCCACCTGAGTTGAGTTCACCACTACCCAGCCACGAATAATATCGTGAAAACGAATTTCTTCATTACGTGGAACCTTTAAGCGCACTACATAAGGTGTTCCGGCATCCATCAGTTTTTTAACTTCATCCTCCGACAAGGTTAATGAGTTACGCATATTCTGGCGTGTAACCGAATTGTATTGAGGAGCGGCTACTTTAGCTGCTTCTAAGCGTTTACGCATGGCATCCAGTTCTTCTGAAGTATCAAATGCATAATAAGCATGACCGCTTGCAATAAGTTGATCGGCATATTTTTTATAGATTCCTGATTGTTTTCGCTCACTTTGGCGATAAGGAGCATGAGGGCCATCACCAAAACCAACACCTTCATTTGGCTCAATGCCACACCATTTTAGCGATTCGATGATATATTCTTCTGCCCCTTTTACATAACGATTTTGGTCGGTATCCTCAATCCGCAAAATGAAATCGCCACTATGCTTTTTTGCGAATAAATAACTGAATAAAGCAGTACGTACCCCACCCATGTGTAAACCTCCCGTAGGACTTGGTGCAAAACGTAATCGAACTCTTTTGTTTTCCATATTTTTTAAAATGAAGTGTAAAGATAATTTATTTTATGATGTGTCAATGAGCTGATGTGCTGATGTGCTGATGTGCTGATGTGCTGATGTGCTGATGTGCTGATGGGTTGATGTGGTTAAATTTTGAGAATAATATTTTAATACATTTGCTTAGTAATAAAACAGGATAAATCCATTTCACTTTCAAATTGGCGCATTTTCAAATTTTCAAATTAATGACTAACCCCGCAGCAGAGCTGCGGAGTATCGCATAACTAATTCTTAATGCTTACAAAATTGTGTTCGCAAAAGCGAACATTTTATCACCCCGAAGCAGAGCTTAGGGGTATTAACTGAATAA
>JAHEYA010000423.1 GCA_023251855.1 Bacteroidota bacterium | reverse complement strand
AATATTGCAGGATTAACAAAAAACTTATTATATTTATCGGATTAAAAAATACACCATGAAAATCAAAAAAATTATACCGCTTCTGTTTTATGCATTCACTGTTCATACAGTTGCTATTTCACAGACCGATACTATTGTTAAGGCTAAAATTCTTGATGATGGATCTCAAAATGCTGAAAAATTTTACAACACCGGAATTACAGATTTTGCAAGCAAAAGTTTCAAAGGTGCATTAGCTAATTTCGATTCTGCAATTGCGCTTAAAGCCGATTTTGAAAAGGCATACTACAATCGTGGCAGTGTTAAATTCGAAATGAAAAACTACACTGCAGCCATTGCTGATTTTGACAAATCACTTTCCCTCCTGCAAAACCCCGACAGTTATTTCAGTCGAGGACAAGCTAAGTACGCTCTAAATGATAAAACGGGTGCTACAGCAGATTATAGTAAAGCCATTGATATAAAGTCGGATCATGCTCAAGCGCATTATTACAGAGGAGGTATAAAATTTGAAAATGGCGATTACAAGGGTGCTATCGATGATTTTTCGCAGGCAGTAAGAATAAAACCTGATTATGCTTATGCTTTCAATGATAGAGGCAGTGCGAAACGGCAGTTAGAAGATGTTGATGGAGCAATTGCTGATTACAACAAAGCCTTGGTTGCTAATCCACAGTTGGATTTTGCCTATAATAATATTGGAAGTGCGAAACGTAAAAAGGGCGATTTTAAAGGTGCAATAAGTGATTATTCCGAAGCTGTTAAATTGAAAGCCAATTATTATATCGCATATAATAATCGTGGAAGTGCGAAATATGATGCAGGTGATTATCAGGGAGCCATAGAAGATTTCACAAAAGCAATAGAATTAAAAGCGGATTATGCTTATGCTTTCAACAATCGTGCTTCGGCCAAATTTAAATTAAAAGATTATCAAGGTTCTGCCGATGACTGTACAAAGGCGATTCAGCTAAATGCAAATTATGGCTACTCCTATTTAAATCGTGGCAATGCTAAAGAAATGCTTCGTGATAACCCCGGTGCCTGTTCGGATTGGAAAAAAGCTGTAGAACTTGGTGTGGAATCTGCTAAAAATTATATTGGGGATTGTCAGTAAATAAAAAAATAGAGATTTAGAGAATTAAAGAAATTTAGAATATGAAAAAAATAATTACTTTTTTAGCATTGTTTTTAACTGCTTTTATCTACGCCCAAAACGTTGAGTTTACAAAAGAGAATTTTGCAAATAATAAAGATGGGTTAAGAGATATAAAAAACAGGCTTGAGTCCGGTGACAAGCTTTATGAACAAGGTCCGATGTTTTATAAATTTGCATTGTATCATTACCTAGCCGCAAATCAATTCAACCCGAATAATGCGGTATTAAATTTTAAAATTGGAGCTTGTTATTTGTTTACATCCTACAAATTAAGATCAATTCCTCCTCTTGAAAAGGCTTTACAACTGAACCCTTCAGTGGATCCACAAATTCATTATTTACTTGGAAAAGCATATCATCTGGACATGCAATTTGATAAAGCGATAGCCGAATTTAAGCTATTTGAAAAAACATTAAATCTTGATATTGCTGAACAAGCTTTATTTATGGCAGATGCGAACAAACATATTGCTGAATGTACTACGGGTAAAGAATTAATAAAAAAACCTATTCGAGTATTTATTGATAATGCCGGTCCTGGTGTGAATTCGCAATACCCTGATTATGGCGCTGTGATCACAGCTGATGAATCAGTGATGTTGTTTACCTCACGCAGGCAAAATACTACCGGTGGAAAAACAGATCCGGGCATTAATGAGTTCTTTGAAGATATTTATATTTCCTACAAAAAAGAAAATAAATGGACGCCAGCTTTAAATATGGGGAGTCCTATCAATACTGATGACCATGATGCAAACTCAGGTTTATCTGCCGATGGACAAAAATTTTTGATCTATATCGGAAAAAATAAAGGTGATCTGTATGAGTCGCAATTAAATGGAACTGTATGGAGCAAACCGGAACACATGAATAAAAATATTAATACTGATTACCATGAGTCCTCTGCTTGTTACTCTCCTGATGGTAAATCTGTTTATTTTGTTTCAGATAAGCCTGATGGAGGTTTGGGAGGCAGGGATATTTATGTTTCAACAAAAGATGAAAAAGGTAAGTGGGGGAAAGCTGTAAATCTTGGGCCAACCATTAATACAAAATATAATGAGGAAGGTGTTTTCATTCACCCTGATGGGAAAACAATTTATTTTAGTTCTCAAGGACATGAAACAATGGGAAGTTATGATATTTTTAAATCAGTATATGATGATAAAACAAAGACCTATAGCAAACCTGAAAATCTTGGTTACCCTGTAAATACGACTGATGATGATGTGTTTTTTGTAATTTCTGCAAGTGGTAAACATGGTTACTATTCTTCTTTTAATGAAAAAGGTTTTGGCGAAAAAGATATTTATATGATTACTTTTCTTGGTCCGGAAAAGCCTATGATCTTAAATAATGAAGATAACCTTATTGCTAGTATTGCCGCACCTGTTAAAGAAACTGTTATCGCACCGGTTATGGTAATTAAAGAGGCGCAATTAACTATTTTGAAAGGTAAAATTACAGATGCTTTAACACAAAAACCATTAGAAGCAATTATTGAAATTGTGGATAATCAAAAGAATGAAGTGATCGCGAGTTTTACATCCAATAGTTCCACTGGAAATTATTTGGTTTCATTACCTGCCGGAAAAAATTACGGTATCGCAGTTAAAAAGGAAAATTATTTATTTCACTCTGAGAACTTCGATATTCCTATGACTGCAGCATTTCAGGAAGTAACAAAAGATGTAGCATTAAGTAATGTTACTGTTGGAAGCAAAATTATTTTGAAAAAT
>JAHEYA010000081.1 GCA_023251855.1 Bacteroidota bacterium | reverse complement strand
TGTTTTTTTTATTCCTTATTTCACAAAGGTAAATTCCTTCAGCAAAACCTGTTGTATTTATACTTATTCTTTGATTTTGAATAGTATTAAAGAAAACTGTTTTACCTGAAACATCTATCAACCGGATATTATCGGCCTCTTCAGTCAAGGAGAGAATAGTTACTTCTTCCTTTGCAGGATTAGGAAATATTTTTATTTTCTCGGAAATACAATTCTGGGGTTCATTAATTCCGACCCATCCTGTAAGTGCAACATCATCAATGTATATCACACTGCCTACCCTGGCTTTTGATTGTTTATAACTGGAAGCCAGCACTATGATGAGAGTGTCAGGTGATTCGACTGACCTGTAGGTGAGATCACTTTGAAATAATGTATAAGCAGCCACTGTATCAGTAATTTTAATATTGCCTTCTGCAATGGTATCACTGCTTATACCATTCCACTTTCTTAAAATTATAACAGCACCGCCTAAATCATCACCAACAGGAAAATACTTAGCCCAAAACTCCAATGTTTGTGGCCGTCCGGTATAAGCAATTCCGAATCTTATTGAAGGAGGTGATAGAATTACTTTTCCTGTAAAAACATAGCCAAGCGTATCCGGAATCTGCTGTGGAGCCGGGTTGTTATTAATGTATATTGTTTTTATTTTCAAGGCGTAATTCCCCGAATGTTTATCAACACCGGTAGCTTTGAAAGCAGAAAGAGGATTAGGAGGGGAAAAAAGGGATAGAATATTGAGCGTTTGCCAACTATCGGGACGTTCATAATTTGCTGTAATACCCCAATCTTCGAAATCTCCGTTAGGCTGGGCTATGCAGTTTAAAGTTAAAAGGTCAAAGTTAAAAGTTGCTATTACTAATATGATTGTAAATTTTTTCATGCTGCTAATAATTATTTAAATCTATTACTACCCTTCCGATGAGGGATGGACAAGAATTTAATTATTTTATTTGACTACATTAAATTTCCCCTGAGCAAGAATTTTATCATTTTTATCTCGTATTTCCCAAAGGTAAATACCTTCAGTAAATTGGCTGGTGTTTATATGTGACCTATGATTCTGCATTTTATTTATATAAATTATTTTGCCTGACACATCTGCTATATGAATAGTATTGGCTTCTTCCATCTCAGCAAGAATAGTCACTAAATCTTTTGCAGGATTTGGAAATATTTTTACTTTATTATTAAAACCAGTTTGAGATTCGTTAACTCCAACCCACCCTGTAAAAGCAACATCATCAATGTATAAAGTACTGCCTACACGTGCTTTCGAATGCTTATAACTGGAAGTGAAACCAATAATAACTGTATCAGGTGCATCCGGTGAAAGATAAGTTAGATTAAGCGCGAATGGAGTGTAAGTTATTGTGGCACCGATTTTTGGTCACCAAAAGCAATGGTATCACTACTTGTGCCATTCCATTTAAGAAGAGTAGTGGATACTCCCCCCATATCATTAGTATCAGTTGGCAAATATTTGGCCCAAAATTCTAACTTTTCAGGGCGACCAGTATAAGGAACTCCGAGTTTTAACGAGGGGGGAGAAATTACAACTTTTCCTGTAAAAACATATCCAATTGAATCATGGAGTGCATTTGGTGCAGGATTGTTGTTTAAATATACTGTTTTTAATTTTAGTGCATAATTCCCTGAATGTTTATCAACCCCGGTAGCTTTAAAAGCAGAAACAGGGTTAGTAAATGCCGACAAAAAATTCAAAGTTTGCTACTGATCGGGGTTCTCATAATTAAGCTGGGAACTCCAATTCTCAAAGCCACCGTTAGGTTGAGCTATACAGTTTAAAGTTAAAAGTGCAAAGTTAAAAGTTGCGATTACTGATATGATTGTATGTTTTTTCATTCTATTAATAATTTTTAAACCTATAAAACGCTTCATATCAGGGACGGACAAGTATTTAATTGTTTTATTTAACAACATTAAATTTGCCAGTTGTTAGAATTCTATCTTTTTTATCAGTGATTTCAAACAGGTAGCAACCTTGGGCAAATGAAGAAGTATTTATAGTTGTTTTTAAATTCTGAATTTTAAAAACGCCATTTAATTTTCCTGAAGCATCCATCAAGCGCAGGTTATCAGCTTCTTCAAAAGTGGTTTCAACCGTTACATTCCCCTTTGCGGGATTTGGAAATACTTTTGTTTTATTATTACCCCACTTGCGCGATTCGTCAATACCTAACCAACCTGTGAGTGCTATATCATCAATACACAAAGTACTTCCTACTCTTGAAGTGGAAAGTTTATGACTGGAAGCAAAACTTATGATCAGAGTATCCGGAAAGGCAGGTGAACGGTAATTGAGATGGAGTTGAAAAAAAGTA
Source organism: Bacteroidota bacterium (assembly GCA_023251855.1). Classification (GTDB taxonomy): domain Bacteria; phylum Bacteroidota; class Bacteroidia; order 2-12-FULL-35-15; family 2-12-FULL-35-15; genus 2-12-FULL-35-15. The sequence goes on along the minus strand of JAHEYA010000081.1, from coordinate 6,219 downwards.
TATGCAATAGTTGTATCAATGGTTACCTCTCCAAAGGCAACAGTATCGGAGCTGGTGCCATTCCATTTTTTTAATGTAACATCCACTCCGGCAATATCATTACCAACAGGAGTATATTTCGACCAGAATTCTAATTTTTCAGGGCGTGCAGTATACGGAATACCGATCTTCCATAAAGGCGGTGAAATAACAATTGTTCCGGTAAAAACATAACCTACACTATCTACAAGCAACTGAGGTGCGGGGTTATTATTCATAAACACTGTTTTTATTTTCAAAGCATAATTTCCGGAATGTTTATCGACACCGGTGGCTTTAAAAACTGAAATAGGATTTGGGGGTGATGTTAGGGTAAGAATATTCAACGTTTGCCAGTAATCCGGATTTTCATAAGAAGAAGACGGGCTCCAGTTTTCGAAACCACCATTTTGCTGCGCTTGGGCTCCACTAATTAATCCTCCTCCAATCAGAAAGGTATAGGTGATTATTATTATGGTAATTAATTTTTTCATTTATCGTTCTTCATTTAAATACAACAAGCCTGTGTATCACTTAATTTCATTACCGAAGATAATGATTTATTTAATCACATCAAATTTATCTTTAGAAAGAATTTTGTTTTTTTTATCCACCATTTCATAAAAGTAGACACCCGCTGGGAAGTCACTAACGTTTATGTCAGTAGCATGATTTTTGATTTTATAAACACCGATCAACTTGCCTGAAACATCAACTATACTAATATTTTCAGCTTCTTCAATCTGTGTTCTGATTTTTAAATTATCAGTAACAGGGTTCGGATATATTTTTACTTTGTTGGTTTTGGTAACCTTTTGGTCGTCAATACCTACCCATCCGGTAAATGCTACATCATCTAAATATAATGTACTTCCTACTCTTGCGTCACGGCTCCTTTTACTTGATCCAAAAAGAATTGCTGCTGAATCAGGCATTGCAGTTGAATAATAAGTAAAATCAAGTTGGAATAAACTATATGTAAGTGTTTGGTTGATTACTGTTTCAGCTATAGCAATGGTATCATGGTCAATCCCGTTCCATTTTCTAAGAATAACACGAGCCCCTCCGGTATCAGCGCCAACAGGCAGATATTTAGACCAGAATTCCATTTTTTCAGGTCGCCCGGTATATGGAAAACCATAAGTTATTGATGGGGGAGAAAAATTTATTTTTCCTGTAAAACAAAAACTCATGGTGTCGTCAAAGACCGCTGGGTAAGGGTTATTGTTAATGTAAATCGTTTTTAATTTCAAAGCATAATTCCCGGAATGTTTGTCTATGCCGGTTGCTTTAGAAACAGAAAGAGGATTAGGCGGCAGAGTAACAGACAAGAAATTAAGTGTTTGCCAATGGTCGGGGGTTTCATATCCGGTTTGCGTGGTCCAATTCTCAAAACCTGCGTTCGGCTGAGCAAAACAATTTAAAGATAAAAGTTCAAAGTTCAAAGTTGCTATTACTAATATGATTGTATATTTTTTCATGCAAATTTTTACTTAACAACAGTAAATTTACTTTTTGTAAGTATTTTATTTTTTTTATCCCTTAATTCGCAGAAGTAGGTTCCTGCTTCGAATTCGGCTGTACTTATATTTACCCGATGATCAACAATCTTATAAACACCGATTGTTTTACCTGAAATATCAGTCACAAGGGCTTCATTTGCCTCAGCAATATCAGTTGATAAAGTTAAATTATCAGTTACAGGATTAGGAAACAGTTTAACTTTGTTGTCCGGGTAGGTGCTGGGTTCATCAATACCTACCCATCCTGTAAAAGATAAATCATCTACGTAGAGTGTGCTACCGATTCTTCCTGAACTACCTATGGTTGAAGCAAAACCTATTGAAGCAGTGTCAGGTATATCTGGCAAAAAGTAATGAAGAGTAAGCTGAAATAAAGAATATTGTGCTGTAGCTCCAAATGTTAATACTCCAAGGGCAATTGTATCACTTGAGGTTCCATTCCATTTTAAAAGAGCAACTATGGCAGCAGCAGTATCATTTCCAACGGGATAATATTTGGCCCAAAATTCTAACTTTTCAGGTCGCCCGGAGTAGGGATAACCATACTTTACTGTAATCGGATTGAGGTTTATTTTTCCTGTAAAGGCGAATCCGGTCGAATCGGGGAAAAATTGTGGATTAGGATTGTAATTAAGATAAATAGTTTTGATTTTCATCGCGTAATTTCCAGAATGTTTATCAACACCACTGGCTTTAAAAACAGAAAGCTGGTTAGGAGGAGTACCGAGTGAAGTAAAATTCCATGTTTGCCAATCATCAGGTTCTTGAATACCAAAAACAGTACTCCATTTTTCAAAACCGGGGTTTGGCTGTGATAAACAGTTTAAAGTTGAAAGTTTAAAGTTTAAAGTTGCTATTACTAATATGATTATAAATTTTTTCATTCAAGTTTTTACTTAACAACAGTAAATTTACTTTTTGTAAGTATTTTATTTTTTTTATCCCTTAATTCGCAGAAGTAGATTCCTGCAACGAATTCAGTTGTACTAATATCTACCCGGCAATCAATAATTTTGTAATCACCAATTGTTTTACCTGAAATATCAGTTACCGCAGCTTCATCTGCCTCAGCAATCTCAGTTGATAAAGTTAAATTATCAGTTACAGGATTAGGAAATAGTTGAACTTTGTTCTTCAGGCAGTTGCTGGATTCATCAATACCTACCCATCCTGTAAAAGATAAATCATCTACGCAGAGTGTGCTACCGACTCTTGCGTCACTAATTGTTTTGGTTGAGGTAAAACCTATTGCAGCTGAGTCGGGCATATCTGGTAAAAAGTAATGAAGAGTGAGCTGAAATAAAGAATATTGTGCAGTAGGTCCTATTGTTAACAGACCAAAAGCGATTGTATCAGCAGAGGCGCCATTCCATTTTCTTAAAACCACACCGGCAGTGGCAGTGTCATTTCCAAGGGGTTGATATTTGGCCCAAAATTCAAACTTTTCAGGTCGCCCAGAATAAGGGTAACCATACTTTAATGAAATTGGATTGTAGTTTACTTTTCCTGTAAAGGCTCCACCGATCGAATCAGGGAAAAATTGTGGATTAGGATTGTATTCAAGATAAATAGTTTTAATCTTTATGGCATAATTTCCAGAATGTTTATCAACACCACTGGCTTTTAAAACTGAGAGCTGGTTAGGAGGACTAGCGAGTGATGTAAAATTCCATGTTTGCCAACCATCGGGTTCTTGAATGCCGAAAACAGTACTCCAGTTTTCAAAACCAGGGTTTGGCTGTGATAAACAGTTTAAAGTTGAAAGTTGAAAGTTGAAAGTTGCTATTACTAATATGATTGCGTATTTTTTCATTCTATTAATAATTTTTTAAATCTATGACTACCCTACCGATAAGGGATGGACAAGTATTTAATTATTTTATTTAACAACATTAAATTTACTTTTTGAAAGAATTTTATCATTTTTATCTCGAATATCGTACAAGTATGTACCTGTTGCAAATCCACTTGTATTAATAGTTGTAACATGGTTCAGGATTTTGAAATTACCAATCAGCTTAGCTGATGCATCAATTACTTGTATATTATCAGCTTCTTCAATCTGCACCTGAATATTCACATTTTCCTTTGTGGGATTTGGAAAAAGTATTACCTTGTTTTCTAAGCCTTTTAAAGGTTCATCCATACCTACCCATCCGGTAAATTCAACATCATCTATATACAAAGTGCTATTTTGCCTTGCAGCAGGTGGCCATTTACTGGAAGTGAAAGCAATAATTGCCGAGTCGGGTAAATAATTAGACAAATAAGTAAGATTAACATGAAAAAGCGTATAGGCCAATGTTGTTGGAATACTGATCACACCAACGGCAATAGTATCAGGGATGGCACCGTTCCACTTTTTTAAAAAAACCACTGCGCCACCGGAATCATTGCCAACAGGAGTATACTTAGACCAGAATTCCAATTTTGACGGTCTGCCTGTATAAGGGAAACCATATTGATAGGAAGGAGGAGAAATATTTATTTTGCCTGTAAATATGCCACCAGTGGTATCTGATATATAATCATGAAAAAAATTATTATTCATGAACACCGTTTTTAATTTTAATGCATAGTTGCCCGAATGTTTATCAATGCCGGTAGCTTTAAAAGCAGAAAGGGGATTGGCTGGAAAGGCAAGTGACATAAAATTCCATGTTTGCCATTTGTCAGGAACCTGGTAGCTGGTTTCAGCATGCCAGTTTTCAAAGCCTCCGTTTGGCTGAGCAAAACAGTTTAAAGTTAAAAGTTCAAAGTTCAAAGTTGCAACTAGTAATATGATCGTAAATTTTTTTTTCATGCGATTAACAATTTTTAAAATCTATAAAACTCAGCAGAGGAGGGATGAACAAGTATTCAATTATTTTATTTAACAATATTAAATTTTCCGCTTTGCAGAATTTTATCTTTTTTGTCGCTAATTTTATACAGATAAATTCCATTTGCGAGAGCAGTTGTATTAATACTAACAGTATGATCAATTATTTTATAAACGCCAATTAGTTTGCCGGAAACGTTAAAAAGTGAAGCATTATCAGCTTCATAGATATCAGCTGTTATACTAACATTGTCTTTGGCAGGATTTGGGAATACATGTATTTTCTCAGATTCACATGAAAGTGATTCGTCAATACCCACCCAGCCGGTAAAGGCAATATCATCTAGAAACAGTGTACTGCCAACGCGCTTAATATCAGCATAGCTTGAGAAAAAACCTATAGCTGCAGAATCAGGGAATGCTGATGAAGTATAGGTAAGGGGAAGTTGAAATAAGCTGTATGTTGATATCGCATTAATAGGCAATATGCCTTGTGCAATAGTATCGCGAATTGAACCATTCCGTTTAAACAGAGCAACTATGACAGCTGCAGTATCATTGCCAACTGGGGTATATTTCGACCAAAACTCCAGTTTTTCAGGTCGTGCAGTATATGAGAATCCTACAGTGAATGAAAAGGGAGAATAGGATAATTTTCCGGTAAAAGTACCACCTGCAGTATCACGGATCTGAGTTGGTAATGGGTTGTTTATAACATGTATGGTAGATATTTTCAATGCGTAATTCCCGGAATGTTTATCAATACCAATTGCTTTAAAAGCTGAAAGATCGTTAGGTGGGTTTAAATTAGTAAGGAAATTATATGTTTGCCAGCCATCTGGGTCTTCGTATGAAAATTCAGTATGCCAGTTTTCAAAACCTCCGTTTGGCTGAGCGAAAGAGTTGAAAGTTGAAAGTTGAAAGTTGAAAGTTATTATTGCTAATATGATTGTAAATTTTTTCATGTTCTGTTCAAAAAAATCAAACCTTTTTTTAGTGTAAAAAGCAATGAGGCATTGTACGTAGAATTGCTTCATAAAGTTATTAAATTGAGAAATAATTTTTAAAGAACTAAAAATGAACCGGAGGAGAATATTTATGAAAACTTAGAGCCTGTTTAAATTTTATTCATAATTTGTTTTATATGTTATTTCGACCCCTTCGGCAGGCTCAGGATAAACTCCGGGAGAAATCTCATTTTTCCAACATTTATAAGGATTTCTCCCTGCGGTCGAAATGACATTGCAGTAATAAATTATTGTAGATGAATTTGTGTTTTAACAAATTTAAACAGGCTCTCAGTGTTAGTGGCTTTAGAAACAGTTAAATTATATTATTGACCATATACCCAAAAATCACTGAAGGATACTGCATTTTCAGTATTTCCAATACCAATATATCCATTTTTTTGAATAGCAAATCCGGAAGCAAATTCCCGTCCTGCGCCATCAAAATCAGCTTTTTGCAGCCAACTGTTTGTAACCGGGTCAAATTCGAAAAAATCTTTAAAATAATGGCTACCATCATTGCCGGTGCCAACATAACCTTTATCACCAATAGTAAATGCAATAGCTGCATAACGGGCAGCCCCGGGGAAAGGTGCTTTTGGGATCCAGACACCCTTAGGATTGTTATTTTCATCAAATCCGTTACTGGTATCATCCGGGTCATATTCCCATACATCATTATGGTAAAAGCCACCATCAAAGCCTGTTGCAAGATATCCTTTGTTACCTATAGAAAAGGCTGCTCCGCCATTTCGTTTAACAATAATTGCTTTTTTTACCCATTGATCAGTAGCAGGGTTATATTCTAAAAAATCTTTACGAGTAGAAAAAAGTCCATCCTGACCAGAAC
>JAHEYA010000080.1 GCA_023251855.1 Bacteroidota bacterium | reverse complement strand
CAACCGAAATTCGTGATTCCATCCAGGATACGTTAAAACCACTAGGGGTAGCAGTAGTAATGGAATGTTCACACTTATGTATGCAAATGCGTGGTATACAAAAACAAAATTCGGTGACCACCACATCTGCTTTTACAGGTGAATTTTTAAAGGACACCACCCGTCAGGAGTTTATTAGTCTGATAGGATCAAAATTGCACTAGCATCTTTTTTTGGCATTAAACTGCCATTTTTGCATAAAACAGCAAAGGGTATTATCTTTGCGATGAATTTTAAACAAACATGCCTGTGCAAAAGCATAGGTCAACAAAACAAATAACTATGGAAATCAGGAATTTTAATTATGTTCAATCACAAGAAGAAACAACCACCTTGTCGAAAACATTCATGACGAGTGTTTTTTCGTGGATGTTTGCTGCATTAGCAATTACTTCTGTAATTGCTTATTATTTTGGTAATGATGCAAGCTTAACCTCTCTACTCGTTAATACTGAATTAGGAAAATTATCCACCTTGGGATATGTGGTGATGTTTTCTCCTTTTGCATTTATACTGGTTATTTCATTTGGATTTAACCGAATTTCATATCCTATTTTATTATTCTTATTCCTATTGTTTTCAGCAGTAATGGGAATGAGTTTAAGTTTTATTTTTCAGCAATATACCGCAGGTTCTATTTACGGAACATTTGCATCAGCCTCTGCAATGTTTGGATTGATGGCCGTTGTGGGGTATACCACGAGTACTGATCTAACCAAATTTGGTTCTATTATGATGATGGGGTTAGTTGGAATTATCATTGCAAGTATCATCAATTGGTTTTTGAACAGTGCCGGATTGGATTATATCATCAGCTTTATCGGTGTTTTAGTATTTACCGGTTTAACAGCTTATGATGTACAAAAGTTAAAACGTATTGGTGCTGGTGTAGAGTACGGAACCGAAGTAGCAAGTAAATTAGTGATTATGGGTGCATTGAGCCTTTATATGGACTTTCTGAACTTGTTTTTATTTTTGCTTCGCTTATTTGGCGACAGGAAATAATCACATCTCATTATGAAAAAAGAGAGTTTTGATAATTATCAATTATTGAAACTCTTTTTATTTTATATTAGCATTCATTAATTCTAAAACTCTACAAATCAATAAATCTAAAAGTTAAAGAATGAAAGCATATATTTTTCCGGGACAAGGTTCCCAGTTTGTTGGGATGGGGAAAGAGTTATACGAAACCTCTGCATTAGCAAAAGAATTATTTGAAAAAGCCAATGAACTTCTTGGTTTCAGGATTACTGATATCATGTTCAGCGGAACGGATGAGGAATTAAAACAAACAAAAGTTACTCAACCTGCAATATTTTTACATTCAGTAATTTTAGCAAAAATAATGGGAGAGAGCCTAAAACCGGATATGGTTGCAGGTCATAGTCTGGGTGAATTTTCAGCATTAGTAGCAAATAAAACCTTATCGTTTGAAGATGCGTTGCTTTTAGTTTCAAAACGTGCTTTGGCAATGCAAAAAGCCTGTGAGTTAAATCCTTCTACAATGGCTGCAATTACCAATTTAGATGATAAAATAATTGAAACCATTTGTGCAGAAATAAATCAATCCGGAGAGATTGTAGTACCTGCAAATTATAACTGTCCGGGACAATTAGTTATTTCAGGAAGCATGAACGGAATCAATATCGCCTGTGAAAAATTAAAAGAAGCAGGTGCAAAACGTGCATTGGTATTGCCTGTTGGAGGTGCTTTCCATTCTCCAATCATGCAACCTGCAGCAATAGAATTAGAAGCTGCAATAAATTCTACAAATTTTGCTCAACCTATTTGTCCAATCTATCAAAATGTAACTGCTAATGCAGTTTCGGACCCGAATCAAATTAAGAAAAATTTAATTGCACAACTAACTGCACCTGTTAAATGGACACAAACTATTCAGCAAATGGTTGTAGATGGTGCAACATCATTCACTGAAGTTGGTCCTGGTAAGGTGTTACAAGGCTTGGTGAAAAAAATAAATCCAACTTCGGAGTCTGTGAGTGCATAGAGAGTGGATGAAAAATATACTGCTATGAAAAAAATATTTTTTAGTATTATAATTATCTCAATTGCTTTTCAAAGCAATGCTCAATTCCTTAACAGTATTGGTATTACAGCCGGTGCAGGATTAGGAAATCAAAAATTTTATTTTACCGACCCACTTGCAATTTCAAAAAAAAAATATGTACCAGTCCTCAATGGGAGCATATTCGCTGAATTTTTTACAAGAGATTATGTTCGTTGGGTTACTGAAATTCAGTATGATGAAAAGGGCTCTATTGATAAACAATCGGACAAAAGTTACCCTAATAAACTTCGATATTTATCCTGGAATAATTATTTAAAATTTAGATATGAGTTATTTAATATTATTCCGTACATAATGATTGGGCCTAAATTAGAATACCCATTGGTACAAGGTGTTACCTCACCTGCGGTTACCGGAAAATTTCTTCCTTTACATGTAAGTGGTGCTTTTGGCGGTGGTATTGAATTTGTGAGCTATGGAAATGTTAAATTTTTTGTTGAAGGATTCTATAATCCTGATTTGATGCCTGCATACATTCGTCCTGAATTGCATGTAAGAAATATAAATTTTGAACTACGTATTGGTTTGAAATATGAATTTGTGGGTAAAAAAGAAACCTGCAATACCCCTACCTATGTTGAATAAGAGCTAATATGAAATCCTGAAATCTTATTTTGTTAAAACCGCTGTAACCGTATCGTAATGTGTGGATGTGGTTTGAACAAGGTATTTCAAATTTATTTGATTTGCATTTGTTAACACAGCGCTGGTAGTTGAAATGCTATTCCCTTGTATAGTTTGAGCCGGAATCGTAAAATTATTTCCATTAACTGTTCCATACGCTTTTTTGTTAAAACCATACAAATAAGCAAACAAAATATGGGTTGAATTAGATGAATCAGTAATGGTGCAATTATAGGTTGAAGTACCAAAATCTTTACTGTTTTCAGCAACATGCCAAAGTCCATTAAATTTTTCACGTGGGTCTGAATTGGATGGGGTAGGTGCAGCAGGATCATCTTGTTTAGAACAAGAAGTTAAAAGCAATGCTCCGAAAAGGGCTGCTGTAAAGGCGATTGAAATTGTTCTTTTTAACATGATAAAAAATTTTAGATGAAATTTTTTGTTCTGAAAAATCTCAGAACAATTTTTCCAATAATCCATCATCCACTGTATTGGGTAATGTTACTTTTAAATTTGGTGTACGTGTCATTTCACGCTTGATGGCAAACGTTGCTTCATTGTTGCGAGCCCAGCTTCTACGGGCAATTCCATTATTCACATCCCAAAATAACATAGACTTTAATCTTCTTGCACTATCATCTGAGCCATCAAGTACCATACCAAACCCACCATTGATAGCTTCACCCCAACCTACACCACCGCCATTGTGAAGGGATATCCATGTAGCTCCCCGGAAGCTGTCTCCAACAAAATTTTGTACAGCCATATCTGCTGTATAGCTCGAACCATCATAAATATTAGATGTTTCGCGATAAGGAGAATCTGTACCAGATACATCATGATGATCACGGCCTAGTACAATGGGCGCAGAAATCTTATTTTCTTTGATCGAATTATTAAATGCTTCAGCAATTTTTACACGACCTTCTGCATCGGCATATAAAATCCGTGCTTGAGAGCCTACTACCAATTTGTTTTGGTGAGCAGATTTTATCCAGCGAATATTATCCCGGAGTTGTTGTTTAATTTCTTCTGGTGCAGTAGTGTACATTTCTTCCAACACCTGTGCAGCAATTTCATCAGTTGCTTCCAGATCTTTTGGATCGCAAGAGGTACATACCCAGCGGAAGGGACCAAATCCATAATCAAAACACATAGGTCCTAAAATATCCTGTACATACGATGAATACTTAAAATCACCATGCTGATCTAAAATATCAGCACCAGCCCTGGCAGCTTCTAATAAAAATGCATTTCCATAATCAAAAAAATACATTCCGTTTTTAGTGAGTTTATTTATTGCAGCTACCTGACGTATCAGTGATTTTTGAACTTCTTTATGAAAATGATGAGCATCTTCCACCATAAATTTTTGAGAGTCTTCCATTGAAATTCCAACAGGGTAATAACCTCCTGACATTGGATTATGTAGGGAAGTTTGATCAGAACCTAATTCTACTTTAATGTGTTTCTCAGCTAATTTTTCCCACAGGTCAACAACATTGCCTTGATAAGCTAATGAAACTGCCTCTTTTGAGACCCTTGCTTTTTCAATACGAATAATTAATTTATCGAGATCAACAAAAATTTCATCTACCCAACCTTGTGAATGACGGGTTTTTATTGCTTTTGGATTTATTTCAGCAATTACAGCAATGGCACCGGCAATTACAGCAGCTTTTGGCTGAGCACCACTCATACCTCCTAATCCTGCACTCACAAATACTTTCCCGGCCAGACTACCTGAGGAATCCCCTGCAAGTTTTCTTCCTGCATTTAATAATGTAATGGTAGTGCCGTGTACGATACCTTGCGGACCAATATACATAAATGAACCGGCAGTCATCTGACCATATTGTGTAACACCGAGTGCATAAAATTTTTCAAGATCTTCGGGTTTACTATGATTAGGGATCATCAAACCATTGGTAACTACCACTCGTGGAGCATCTTTATGTGATGGGAACAATCCCATCGGGTGACCGGAATATAAAGTCAATGTTTGTTCATCCGTTAGTTCAGCGAGGTATTTCATCGTTAATAAATACTGTGCCCAATTCTGAAAAACAGAACCATTCCCACCGTAAGTAATCAATTCATGCGGATGCTGGGCTACTGCCGAATCTAAATTATTTTGAAGCATCAACATTATGGCTGCTGCCTGCTTTGATTGATGAGGGTAATCATTGATGTGACGGGCATGAAGAGCATAATCAGGGCGAAAACGATACATGTAAATATGACCGAAATGTTTTAATTCTTCTGCAAATTCTTTGGCAAGAATAGGATGATGTTTTTTGTCAAAGTATCGCAACGCATTGCGTACGGCTAGTTTTTTTTCATCAATAGTTAATATGTTTTTTCTTTTGGGTGCATGATTGATTGTTGCATCAGTTGGGTCAAAGGGCTTTAAAGGAGGGAGTTCGGAAGGGATTCCTAGTAAAATATGTTTTTTAAATTCTTCGTTAGTCATAAAAAAAGCGATGTTAAATGGTAGATGTAAATAGGTATTTTATGGATGTTCAAAAATCTTTTTACATCAATTATTTATATCTAACCTATTATATTTTTTTTGTTTTATCAATTCGTCCTGTAACCTTATTAAATCCATAAGGGCAGTGTTTGCAACCATTTTGACAACAATATCCACGTTTAAGTAAATATTTTTCTGTGAAAATTATATACCCTTCCGGACTATAATAAAAATCTTCAGGCTCCAGATCCTTGCGTTGCGAAAAACCTTCCATTGTGGCAAAAATAAGTAATTTTAGCAAATGGGATTCGAACTTTTAAATATTCCGTTGCAAGGTATAAATGATGCTATAACAAAGCAATTTGGAGTTAATTTATTAGTTTTGCGTTTAGATCTTGCTCAGCCGGAAATAAGTGGCAATAAGTTATTTAAACTTAAATATAATTTGCTGGAGGCAGAAAAAGCAGGAGCAAAAACACTGTTGACTTTTGGAGGGGCATTCTCAAATCACATTGCTGCTACAGCGGCAGCAGGCAAAAAGTACGGTTTTAAAACCATTGGGATTATAAGAGGAGAAGAACATTCAGAATTAAATCCAACATTAAAATTTGTTGCTGATTGTGGGATGAAATTACAGTATGTATCCCGTACATTCTATCAAAATAAAAAAGAATTGTATGAGTTTGCACGCAAACAATTTGAAAAAGAAAAAATTTATTTTATTCCTGAAGGAGGTTCAAATGCCCTTGGTGTATTGGGTTGCCAGGAAATTACAAAGTTTATAACAAGAGATTTTGATTACGTGTGCTGTGCATGTGGTACAGGCGCAACAATGGCAGGAGTAGTTAGGTCGTTAAAAAAAAATCAAAAAGCTGTAGGCTTCCAAGTTTTAAAAGCAGATGGATATATAAAAAAAGAAGTTTCGAATTGGTTGTCTGATTCTATTAGCGAGCAAGAATCAGCAATCCAAAATCAAGAAAAGGTTAATGTGAAAAACAATTGGAGTATCAATGAAGAGTATCATTTTGGAGGCTATGCAAAAATTAATGAAGAGCTGACCGAATTTATTAAACAGTTCGAACAAAACAATACTATTCCTCTGGATTATGTTTACACAGGTAAGATGATGTTTGGTGTTTACGATTTGATCAGTAAGGGGGTTTTTAAAAGTGGTGAAACTGTAATTGCTATTCATACCGGAGGGTTGCAAGGTAATTCGGGATTTGAATTTAGGGGCAACAAATTAACACAGTATGGTTAGCAATTTTAATTCATAAGTTTAAAACATTGTATTTTTGTAAGTACTTTTGTAGCCATGTTTAAGTTTAGTAAGATCATTTTATTAGTTGTAATTGTTCATCTGTCAGCCTTTGCCAGAGATGTTGGTAAAGGTGAGACAGCGAAGCGCTATGTCCTAAATTTTAAGGAGGATGCAATAAAAGAAATGGCAATGTATAATATTCCCGCAAGTATTACATTGGCTCAAGGAATGCTTGAAAGTGGCTTTGGTACAAGTGATTTGGCTTTACTTGCAAATAATCACTTTGGCATTAAATGTCATGATGAGTGGAGTGGTCCAACTTTTATTAAAACGGATGATGCGAAGGATGAGTGTTTCAGAAAATACCCTTCAGTGCTGGATTCATATACTGATCATTCATTATTTTTAAAATCCAGAGCACGCTATGCGCCTTTGTTTGAGCTGAAGCACACAGATTATAAAGGCTGGGCAAAAGGTTTGAAAGAAGCTGGTTATGCAACAGATCCAAAATATGTACAACGCTTGCTTGAAATAATTGAAACCTATGAATTGTTTAAATTCGATTTGGCCAATCAGCAAACAAAGAAAGAGAAGAGTGAACAAACAAAAAAGCAGGCAAAAAATGCAAAAACGGTGCATGCTAAAAAAGACTTGGTAAGTAAAATCAATAAAGAACCTCAACATAAAGTGGCTTCTGAACCTGTCACTTCGGCAACAGAAAAAAAATCCGAACCCAGTATTTCAACTATTGAAAAAAGAGAGATTTTACGTTCGGGTTTAATAAAATATATACTAATCAAACCGAATGATACTTTTTATAAAATAGCAAAGGACTTAGACAGAGATGCTAAACCTCTTTATAAATTCAACGACATGACTTCAGAAGATAAGTTAATAGCAGGGCAAAAGCTATACTTGCAATCGAAGCGTAGAAAAGGAACAGAGCCCATTCATATTGTAAAAAAGGGAGAGACCATGAAATCAATTTCCCAATTATATTGTATTCGATTGAAATCGTTATACAAAAAGAACAATATGAAAGAATGGGAAGAGGCAACGCCCGGACAAGAGCTATACATGCGCCATCAGAAGAAGTAGGCTAAGGGTGACAAACACTATCTATTAGTGAAAAAACAAATAAGAAATAAAAATAGCTGCAATCAATCCTGCCAAGTCAGCTATTAAACCTGCTGTAATTGCATAACGTGTATTCTTAACCCCTACTGAACCAAAATATAATGCTACAATATAAAATGTAGTATCGGCAGCACCTTGAAATACGCATGATAAGCGACCAACAAATGAATCCGGCCCATGTACAGTCATCATATTAATCATCATTGCTTGTGAGCCGCTACCACTCAAAGGTTTCATAAATGCAACAGGCAAGGCCGGCACAAAATCAGTGTTGAGTCCAATTAAACCGATGGCATATCCGATACCAGAAACCAAATAATCCATAGCACCTGAAGCACGGAATACTGCAATACCAACAAGCATTGCAACCAAGTAAGGAATTATTTTAATGGAGGTTTCAAAACCTGTTTTTGCCCCATCAATAAAAGCACTGTAAACATTTGCTTTTTTGCGCAAAGCGCCAAGAATAAAGGCAAGTATGATTGAAAATAAAATAAGGTTGGCACCTACTTTTGAAACAACGGCAATTTGTTCCTGCTGTAAAGTGCTGAAATACCAAACGATTCCAACAACAATGGAGGTGATACCAATTAACCAGGTCATCACAATACGATTAAATAAATTAATTTTTTGCCACACAGCAACCGTTAAAAGCCCTATCAATGTGGAGCAATAGGTTGCTATCAAAATTGGAATAAAAACATCCGATGGGTTGGCTGCATGATTTATTGCTCTGAGTGCAAGAATTGATACAGGTATAATTGTAAATCCTCCGGTATTCAATACTAAAAACATAATTTGAGCATTTGATGCTGTTTCTTTTGTAGGATTAAGTTCCTGCATACTATCCATAGCCTTTAATCCAAGAGGAGTAGCGGCATTTCCTAAGCCCAACATATTGGCAGAAAAATTCATCATTATTTGTCCGTTTGCCGGATGATCTTT
>JAHEYA010000422.1 GCA_023251855.1 Bacteroidota bacterium | reverse complement strand
AACATAAATGTTGTTACAGGAAGCAGGTTAGACCCATTCTTTCATCAAAAGCGTTTTGATGCTTTTAAAAATCCTATTTCTAAATATCCGACAAAACGGATAAAAGAAATAAAGGATGAAATCAAAACTGGTTTACCAGTTCGCAAAGATTATAGAATTGAAGACGGTGAATATCCTTACTATGGTGCGAATGGCATTATTGGTTTTATGGATGAATACACCCACGATGGTTTGTATTTAGTAATCGGACAAGACGGTTATATTGGAAATCATTATGTGGTTGAAGGTAAGTTTTGGGGAAGTAACCATAATTGGGTTCTTAAATTAAAAGATGGTTATGATTATGAATTTGTTAAGGCATCACTTGACGTTTTGAAATACGATTATCTTATTACTGGTGGCGTTATTCCGAAACTTACAAAAGAAGCATTAGAAAGTATTCGCATTCCAATCCCAGCATTTGACAAACAAAAGGAAATAGCCGAACTCATTACGGGCATCAGGCAACAAGCCCAACAACTAAAAGACAAAACCAAAGAACTCTTGCAAAAAGCGAGCGAAGAAATAGAAAGAATATTATTGACTTAAAAAATGCAGATTCCACTAAATCAATTTGAGCAATTTATTGACGAAACCATTTTAAAAAGAGGATTGTCTTATTTTAAAAACGGTTATGTAAGCGAACCTGAAGAAATTACACACGGTGTTTATGAAGCAATTGTGGCGGGTTCGGAAGATTACACCGTTGAATTAAAAATTAAAAACGGAACTATTACAGAACATATTTGTACTTGCCCTTATGACATGGGACCTGTGTGCAAGCATGTTGTAGCGGTTTTGTTTTATCTACAACAAGATGTGTTGGAAATAAAACCCAAAGTTGTTTCGCTTCATCCCAAACAAAAACCAACTGCAAAAAAACAAAAAAAGAAAACAATTGCCGAACAGGTGAATGAAGTGTTAGAAAAAATTTCGCATGATGAACTAAAACAATTTATCCGTGAAAAAGCGGAGCACAATGCCCCATTCAGGAACATTTTTTTATCTTCTTTTGCACATCAAAACGCTAACGAATCAAAAGAATTATACGCCAAACAAGTAAAATCCATACTTCGTGCGGCTGCCGGACGCGAAGGGTTTATTTACTGGAATCAAGCCGGTAGCATGGGAAAGGAAGTGAGCGAATTATTAACAACAGCAGAGAAACAACTTGCACATAAAAACTTCAAGAGTGCTATTTTGATTTGCACTGCTGTAATGGAAGAGATGACGGCAGCACTTCAATTTGCCGATGACAGCAATGGCGATATTGGCGGAAACATAGATTTTGCTTATGAATTGCTGTACAACATCGCAAAAAAAAATATACCTGAAGAAATAAGAATTTTTTTATTTGAATATTGCCTGACATCTTTTGAAAAACGAATTTATTCCGACTGGGATTGGCATTTGGGTGTGTTGCAAATTGCCTCTGAAGTTTTAATTAATGACCAAGAAGCTCAAAGGGTACTAAAATACATCGACAAAGTGCAGGATTCGGAATATGAAAAAGAAGAAGCGCAAAGCATCAAATTCAATATCATAAAAAAAACAAAGGGCGAAAAAGAAGCTGAAAAATTTATTGAACAAAATTTGACCAATCCTAATTTAAGAAAAGAAGCCATTGCAAAAGCCTTAAAAAGCCAGAATTATGAAAAGGCAATCAGTATTTCAAAGGATGGTATAAAACACGATGAAAAAGACAAGCCTGGTTTAGCCAAAGATTGGTACGACTGGCTGCTAAAAATAGCGCAAGCACAAAACGATAACGAAAAAATTATTGAGTATGCCCGTTACCTTTTCATTGATAATTTTAAGCATGAACAGGATTATTATCAGTTAATGAAAAATGGTATTCATCCGGAAAAATGGAACCAATTTGTGGAGGGAATTATTAAAGATATTTCCACAAAAAAAAGATGGCTTGACACCAACTTAATTGCAAAAATTTATATTAAAGAAGAATGGTGGGACAGGTTGATAAAACTTATTGCACACGAGCCATCATTGCAAAATATTGAACAATACGAAAAATATCTTTCAAAAAATTATGCTGATGAATTAGCTCAGTTATACGAACAAGGCATTGTAGAATATATCAAAAACGGTACAGGGCGAAACCACTATCAAACTGCCTGCAAATATCTAAGGCGAATGTTGAAACTTGGAGCAAGAAATAAAGTAAACAATATTATTGGAAATTTCAGAAAACAATATCCACAAAGAAAATCTTTAATGGATGAGTTGAATCGGGTTTAAATTAACATTTCTTTAAAGGTCTTCTTCTCCTCCACCTTCAGCTGATTCTTCTTCTTCATCAGATTCTCCTGCTTCGGCCATTGCCTCTTCACCTTCTTCGCCTTCTTCGCCTTCCAATACTGCTATTTCATCCACATTGTGGGAGGCAACATAGGCTGCATCATCAGTGTGTGGCCCGTCATCAAAATCATCATCATCATCTACCACAGGAGCACCGGTTTCTACTTTTTTATACTGTTTAGGCATATCACCACCTGTTTTAGCACATTTTGGGTAAGATGCTTTCATATCATCAGGAACTATTTTTAAAAGTTCGATAAGGAACGTCCAGGCAGTTTTAGGATCGTATACATAAACAAATTTTTGATGAGGATCATCGATCAGAGAGGCCATTTTGCATTTGCTCATCTGTTTTTTAGCCGGTTCAGTTGTAGGTTTCTTATCATCTACCTTAGACCCATAGCGTGATATCTCATCCCCTTTGCGCCATTGATCATCACTAATAAAAAAAGAAGCATCGTGCACATTATCAAAATTAATTGACTGCACAATTATATCATGAAAATCCTCAAAATTTTGAGTTGATTTAATTTCTATTTCTCTA
>JAHEYA010000421.1 GCA_023251855.1 Bacteroidota bacterium | reverse complement strand
TTGTTTTTAAATTTTTGCAAAAATATTCTACCGGTTTTGGTTATGACAGGCTATTGGCACTCTTAAAAAAGCCAATGGGCATATTTATTATGCTTATTATTTTTTATTTGGCATTCGACCGGTTGGAATTTCCTATCGAATGGAAATTTGTAACTATTGAGAAATTTGGCTTACGAATGGTTTTAGACCGCTCTTTTCAAATTTTGCTGGTAGCTTCAATTACATGGATATTTCTGCGTTTGATAGATTTTTTTGGTTTGATTTTATTGCACCGTGCTGCCATTTCAGATTCTTCAACAAGTGACCAGTTGGTTCAGTTCATTAAGGAAACAATAAAAGTAATTCTAGTAACTTTTTCTGTTTTTTTTATTTTAGGAGCTATTTTCAAACTGAATGTGGCTTCACTTATTGCCGGTTTAGGAATTGGTGGCTTGGCAATTGCTTTGGCAGCAAAAGAATCCTTGGAAAATTTATTAGGATCGTTCACCATTTTTCTTGATAAACCTTTTGAAATTGGAGATATGATCAAAGTTTGTGGGATAGAGGGGCATGTTGAAAAAATTGGATTTCGAAGTACCAGGATTCGAACTCCGGAAAAAAGTTTTGTGACAGTACCCAATAAAAAATTAATTGATAATGAATTGGATAATCTCTCACATCGTAGTCAAAGACGGGTTCACTTTAAAATTAGCTTAACGTATCAAACAAAGGGCGAACAGCTAAAGAAGATTGTGAGTGATATACAAACATTTATCGATAACCAGCCACCTGTATCAAAGGAGGAAATACATGTAACAGTGCATGATTTTGATTTAAATGCAATTAATATTGTGGTAAGTTATTTTGTTGATACGATTGAGTATACTACCTACTTAAATGTTCGTGAAGTGGTTAATTATAAAATTCTGGAGATAGTGGAAAATTATGGAAGTAGTTTTGCTCACCCAACCACACCAGTTGCTCCATTATAGAAACATGAAATAACTATTCATTTTCCATCGAATGTCGGCTTGGCGGTTTGCTATCCCCCCTTCTGGATTTAGGTTTACCAATATTACTGATCCATTCGGGTGTTTTAAAGATATATCCAATATTAAATCCTGCTGTATAGGTTATTGGAAAATTTTTACCGAAAAAGGTGTGGCTGTATCTTATCGGGTCAAAACTAGTGAGATCTATGTTGGGGTAATAAGCCGAATAGGTTACGGTTTTATTTTCAAAACCGTATCCTAACCCTACATACCACCCAACTGTTATAGAATTTCCAAAAATATATTGTCTTCCATAAATAAGATTTAAAGCTGCACCAACATAGCTGGATTTTACATCAGCATTTGAACTGTTGGTAACTCTTACCTGATAACTTTTAGAAAGAGCATATAAAATCGTTTCTATTTTAAAGTATCTGCCTTTAAGAGGATGTGCATATCTGGCTCCATCTATTTCGATATCGGAAGATGTACCTAATAAAAATTTAGGTCCTGTTCTAACATAAAAACCTGCCGGATGTTGATTTACAATCTGATCAAAAGCACCAACTCCGGGTCCTACGATACCAATTCCAGCTTCCCAATTGAAACCTGGCTTAACCATCCATTCATAACTAAAAGCAAGTTTATGAGTAAGAGGAGAAAAAAAATGAAATTTTAATGAACTCGTTTTGTCCACAATGCCGGCATTACCTGCACTCATAGGATCTTCAGTAATGTTCATCACTTTATCATTTTTGCCATTTTCAGAATGTATTTTCAGAGATTTTATTTCTCTTTTATTGATTACAAGAGTAGGACCATCAGGGGAATCAAATAATTTATATTTTATCTCAGTTGTACCTACTTCAAGAATTTTAGCTTTTATAACTTCATTATCTTTTTTAATGATCATATCTTGCGCATGAATAGTATTGCCTATGAAAATCAATAGTACAATCAGAATAACTACTCTGACAAAGAAATTATAATTTTTCATGGATTTTTTTAGCTTTTTGATTTACATTAAAATAAAATAATTGTGAATTGTGTTTTTATTCACCGCCCATTGAATGACGACTAGGCGCTTTTACATTTTGTTTGGAATGACCAATTCCACTAATCCATTCAGGTGTTTTAAATATATATCCAATATTAAATCCTATGGTATAGGTAATCGGAAATTTTGAGCCAAAATATCCATGACTGTATCTTTTATTATCTATTAAATTATCAATTGCTAAAGCTTCTTCAACATAAACAGGATTAGTGCCTGCCGGGTAAGAGCTGGTTGTTGTTTTATTTTCCATGCCATATCCTAAACCTGCATACCATCCTACAGTTATAGAATTCCCGAAAATAACCTGTCGGCCATAAATAAGATTTAAGGCTGCACCTAAATAACTTCTATGAACATCAATTGGTGCATAAGTTCCATTGCCATTATAATAATAATCAATTTGATAGCTTTTTGAAAGGGTATACAAAATGGCTTCCACCTTAAAGTATCTTCCTTTAAGAGGGTGGGCATATCGTGCTCCTTCAATTTCAATGTCGGAAGAGCTTCCTAATAAAAATTTAGGCCCTGTTCTTAGAAAAAAACCTTGTGGGTGAGTATTGTATATCGATCCCGCATTGCTTAAAAGACCAACACCCGGTCCGACAATACCAATTCCGGCTTCCCAGTTAAAGCCGGGTTTTACCATCCATTCATAGCTAAATGCGAGGTGATGATTTAGAGGTGAAAAAAAATGAAATTTGAAAGAACTTGTTTTGTCAACAATGCTCGCATTACCAGCACTCATCGGATCATCAGTAATGTTCATTACTTTATCGTTTTTGCCATTCTCAGCATGAATTTTTAATGTTTTTATTTCTCTTTTGTTTATCACAAGAGTTGGACCATCAGGTGAATCGAATAGCTTATATCTTATTTCAGTAGTG
>JAHEYA010000420.1 GCA_023251855.1 Bacteroidota bacterium | reverse complement strand
ATATCTCAAAAAAATTATGGAGTCCATTTTATAAAACGTTGGAAAAACTAAACCAATATAAAATTGACGAAACACCTGTAAGATTTGAAATTACTGCTATTTCAGAGTTTTCAGAACTTAATCGAGTTTTAACTAAGATGACAGAAAAGATGCACTCCGATTTTATGAATCAAAAACAATTTATTGAAAATGCATCTCATGAAATTCAAACTCCTTTGGCTATCATTAAAAATAAGATCGAATTATTGATTCAATCCAAAACGATCTCAGAAACGGATATGCAGATCATTCAATCGGCTTACAATGCAAGCAATAAATTATCTTCCTTAAATAAGGCACTATTGCTGCTCTCCAAGATCGAGAACCATCAATTTAAGGAGGTGGAAGAAGTTGATTTTAAAACACTGATTGAAAAAACCTTGAACCATTTTGAAGATTTTATTTCGCTAAAAAATATTCAAATTCAAAAAAATTATCACTCACACTCAGTACACAAAATGAATCCGGTTTTAGCCGAAATATTAATTTCTAATCTTATTCAAAATGCTATCCGACATAATATTAAACATGGTTCTATAACAATTCAATCGGAAGAAAAACTGTTTGTCATTTCAAACACCAGCAATTCCAGTATTGCCAATACCAATGAGCTTTTTCAGCGGTTCAGAAAAAATGAAGCTTCTGCCGAGTCTGTTGGTTTAGGTTTGGCGATCGTAAAAGAGATAGGTGATAATTACGCAGTCTCGATTAACTATACTTGTACCAATACGATTCATAAAATTGAACTTAAATTTTAAAAAAATCTTCCCACACTCCCATTTTTGGTATGAAAAATAAATTGATTGCTCTACTTTGTGCCCTCCTGTTTATAAGTAATTATGTAAAATCCCAAAATTCATTTAAAGCAATTATTAGGGATAGTATAACTCATGAGGCATTGTTTGGTGTTGCTGCAAGTATTGAAAATACTTCTGTTGGCGCAGCTTCTGACCCAAATGGAGAAATCACTATTAATAATATAAGTGAGGGAAAACACAATTTGATTTTTTATTTTATTGGATACAAAAAAATAGTTTTATCATTTGACTTTCCGATTACCTCAAAAAATCCAATTTTTGTTTACCTTGCTTCTGAGTCAACAGCCATAGAGGAAATTGTTGTGTCATCTACAAGAACAAATTCCAGGATTGATGATCTACCGACAAAAGTAGAAGTGCTCGGACAAGAGGATATGGATGAAGAAAGCACAATTGTTCCTGGAAATGTTTCCAGTATTTTTGGTGACCTGTCCATTATAACTATTCAACGCACTAATCCGGTAAATGGAAATGAGGCAATTCGTATGCAAGGGTTAGATTCAAAATATACACAGATCATGCGTGATGGATTACCATTGTATGGTGGGTTTTCAGGAAGCTTAGGTGTACTTGCTATTCCACCTTTAGATTTAAAACAGGTAGAAATAATTAAAGGCTCTGCTTCTACTTTATATGGTGGTGGTGCTATTAGCGGATTAATAAATTTTATTTCAAAAACTCCGACTGACTCCACTCAGGCAACAATTACTTTAAATGGTAATAGTTTAGGAGAAGGAAATGTGAATGCTTTTATTTCAGGAAAAAAAAATAAAATCGGAGCTACTTTATTTACCGGAGCTAATGTTAAACAAGCTGTAGATATTAATAAGGATGGTTTTGCTGAAGTTCCGTCCGATCAGAATTATACACTTCATCCCCGTTTGTTTTTTGATATAAATCCTAAAACACAATTGATTTTAGGAATACTCTCAAATTACGATTCCCGCATTGGGGGCGACATTAAAGCAATACAAAATGGTGCTGATAGTATTCATTCTTTCCTGCAAACCGAAAAAATATTCAGAAACACTGTTGATCTAACACTCACAAAGCAATTTTTAAAACATTCACTCAGCATAAAATCTGCGGGCAGCTCATTTCAACGAGAGATTAACTATTCCGGTTTTATTTTTAATGGAACTCAATACTCTGACTATAGCGAAATAAATGATGTAGTAAAACTGAATAAACATACTATTGTTGCAGGTTTAAATTTTATATCCGAAAACTTCTTACTCGGTAAAAATGATGCTCCTCTTTTTAAAAATTACAGTTACCAAACGTTAGGAAGTTTTTTACAAGATGATTGGCAGGCACTCGAAAAAGTATCTTTCCAGCTGGGTTTACGGTACGATTATCACAGCACTTTTGGCCCTTTTTTTCTTCCCCGTGTTTCATTGTTTTATAAACCTTCGCCAAAATTCACTATTCGGTTAGCCGGAGGCAGTGGTTACAAAACTCCCAATACATTTGATGTAGCAGAACCTTCAGCCAATCTCAATAACGTATCGAGTACTATTAAATCAGAGATTTCTTATGGTTCAAATGCGGATATAAATTATCATACTGTTCTCTTTGAAGCGCTAAGAGTACAAATAAATCAAGCATTCTATTATACAAACATTCAACATCCGATAATTTTAAACGCTAATACAACCACCAATTTATTTGCAGAAAATGGAAATTTTGAAGTGAACAGTTATGGAACTGACACCTATATTCGCTTAGGCTTTGATGAAATGGAATTATATCTTGGTTACAATCATACCGAATCTATTCAAAAATATTCTACATCCAATTATAACATGCCTTTTAATCCTAAGGATAAATTCTCCACAACTGTAACCTACGAAGTTGAAAATAAATTCAGAATTGGTTTGGAAGCAGCTTATTGCGCGAATCAATATATTTATGGAAATAAAAAAGTAAATGATTTTTTGTTTATTGCATCCATGATTGAATATAAATTTAAGAAAGCAAGTATTGTTTTAAATTGTGAAAATTTATCCGATATTCGTCAATCCAAATTTGAACCCATTGTAGAAGGAACTTCTAA
>JAHEYA010000419.1 GCA_023251855.1 Bacteroidota bacterium | reverse complement strand
ATGGGCCCGCTTCCCAAAATATTAGAAATTGTATCATTTGAAATGACAGTACCGGTACCGGAATAATTAGTTTGTAAAGCAATAACAGCGCCTGAACCAACTGTCCAATTGGTAAATTTATTTCCCGAAATAGTTTTGACAGAACCACCTCCAACAGCACCTTCCAGATCGGCCCAGCCCGACATAGCCGTGGCGCCTGTCAGTGAAATGTTAGAGAAGTTATTATTAGATTCTACTTTAGTTGACCCTGCAACAGATGAAGGTAATAAAGTGGTAAAGTACAAAAATACGGTACCACCACCGCCACCTTTGTTAAACGCAGTTACGATCGAATTGCTACTTGCTGCAACAGAGCTGGTAGCAGCAGGTAATGCTACGTTATTGGAAATAAAATTTACGTTCCCGGTTGTGTTTACGTTCAAGTTAGTAAAGGTATTGCTGCTGATATTTTGAGAATTAGTAGCATATTTATTTAAAATGTAATCGTTTTCACCTGAACCTAAAACGGAGTAAACAATTCCTCTGAAATCATTTCCGGTTATTACCAAAGCTGCAGTTGTGGCGCCATTTGTATTGGCAATGCCAAATAAAGTATCGGAGTTAGCAGAACCATTGTATGAAATAAGTCCTCCTGTCTGATTACCCAACTGATTGTTTTTTATATTGATAGCACTGCTTACAGCACCTGAATTTACAATACCATTGAATCCGCCAAGGGCCGATAATATGATATTGTTTCTCAGGATGTTATTATTGATATCAATGATACCAGAAGAAGAACGGTTAATTATCCCAGTAAATGCGGCTGTTCCCGAATTAGATCCGGCAATAATATTATTGGTGGTAACAGTAAGTGTTCCTGCTGCTGCTGCCGAATCGATAACAATACCGTTGAATTGAGAAGCTCCAGTGCCAAAGGAAGAACAGTTTTGAATGGTGTTACCCGTTATTGAAATAGTACCTTTTGAAACATTGGTGATCCCATTAAATTTACAAACGCCTGTGGTAGTTGTTCCGCTAATACCCACTGTAATTGAATTGGCAGTGAAGCTACCTATTGTATTGTTTACGATATTAAAGGTACCACCTGTGCCGGAAGTATTTATACCATGAAAAGTATAGCCGATAGAAGCTGTTCCTCCGGTAAGGATAGAAGCAATAGTATTGTTTTGTATTCCCACAGTATTTGTAGAACGTGCATAAATACCTGTAAAGTAAGGGAGGGAGGTTGTTGTTGTTACTGAAATGCTTCCTGTACCTGTTGCAGAGCCAATAAGGTTTCCTGTTGTGGTACCAATATTTACTGCACCAGCTAAAACACTGATACCTGCAAAAATACCGGGAGCAGTGGTTGCTCCGCTTGTGGTGGTAAGTGTAATACCAGCAATGGTATCACCCTGAATATCGGAAACAGGTGTTGCAGCAGCAGTTAATTCAATTCCAACATAGCGGTTAGCAAAATTTCCTGCATAGGTGGTTACTCCTGTACCAGCTGCTAAAGCAAATCCAATTTTATTATTGTTGATCGCATATCCGCCACCGCTTGCTGTGATAATATTAATGGCTCTGTGAGTGGAGCCTGCAGTGGAAGTTCTGGTTGCTGTTTGAAAAAATCTATTCCTGCTGATCGTCCATGCGGAGCTATTAGAACCAACTAAAATACCATTGGATGCTGTTGTTGTGCTGAAATAATCCTGAATATTATTATTGGTGATGGTTATTCCGCTGTTATCAACTGTAGTGGATGTTCCTGCAGAATAAATCGCATTGTAAGGTAAATTAGTTCCGGCAGCACCAATGGTACAACCGGTAATCGTATTTCCATCATTACCTGTTGCTGCACCGGTTGAAAATCCTATAGTTGCAAGACCAACGGCTTTACTGGAGCCTAAAATGGTACAATTCTGTATCGTATTTGTGATGGCATCAGCATAAAAAACAAGAGTAGAAGCACCAGTGCCATTAGTACTTGTATTGGAAATGGTTAATGAATTGCCTCCTGAATTCAAACCATCAATAGTAACATTATCAGCACCATTCAATCCAATAAGCGGGAAAGAAAGAGATCCAGTAATAGTCACAGCAACTCCTCCGCTTGGAGAGATGGTTAGGGTGGTCCAGGCACCACCGGAAGGTTGATTTAAAACTGCAGATGCTGTTTCTGTGGTATTCCCCGTAAGGCTGATAACAATAGTATTACCGGTTTGATTTGTATTTGTATTAATAGCATCAAAAGCGGCCTTTAATGTTGTATAGGTGGCATTAGCTCCTGTAGAGCCGGTTACAACAACCTGAGCTTTCAGGTTGATCGATAATAGCAGAACAAAACATATTGTCAGAAAACCTAAATTTTTATTAGAATTGAGTTTTTCTTTTTTAGAAATGTAATTATTTTTCATGTGGATTATTATATAAATTTTTTATTCACTTTCTTTTCAAGAGTTGCAAATTTAAGTAAATTTTCAATAAAATTCCACTAGCAAATAAATAGGGTGCTGAAATCCATTTAATCAAGCACTATCAGAGCCGTAATGGTTGTTGAGGATTCAAAAAATGGAAAGTTTTTATTAAAAAATGGAAGCAAAAAATTGGAGTACTAATTTTTCTCTTTGTCCGAAATGCAAAAACTATGCTTATATATTAGAGTTTATATCGAATTAGTTTTTTAAATGTCTGTTGTTATTTCAAACCTTTTTGTCATTCCGAATCCCTGTAAGGGTGAGGAATCTTTTTATCATAGAAAGACTTCCCCGGAGTTTATCCTTAGCCTGGCGAAGGGGTCGAAATAACATTGGTTGTGAGTTATTTCGTTCGATATATAATTCTTATTCCGTATATTCTCTATTGGAAGGTTTTCCATTGTTTTATCCTGTTGAGATCAAATCAACTCACATTCAAATAAATCGATAAAAT
>JAHEYA010000418.1 GCA_023251855.1 Bacteroidota bacterium | reverse complement strand
TTATGTAGCCGGTTCAGATACGGTACCTCCCGTGCAGCCTTGTTTTGAATCTTCGGTAATAGTAATTGCAAACTTTCCTGTTCCCGTTTTGGCAATTCCGGTAATAGCTACCGCGTGGTAACCTCCATCCAGTTTTTTCAGGATTAATTCAACATCCTGACTGTGATCTATTTCATTGATGATTTCACCAAAAGCCTGAGATCTCACTTTCTGCGTGGTAACGGGCAGTTTATTCTTTAAACAATAAGCGGTTTTTTTGTCAACAATTTTATCCTTGTCAACCCCCGTTGCACCCTTGTCTAACCCAACGCAAAGTGCCGCGATTGATATTGAATTTGGATCCATACCCAAATTATTTTTGATATTTAGCCATTGCAATGAATTAGATATAGCTGCAGGGACACATTCATTTACACCGCATTCCTGACTGGGAAAATCTGAATGATTTGTAGGAACTGCGCTAGCCACTATTTTTCCTCCCTTTTGTTTATCTGCATAAGGAGGCGGAGCCCCGGTTCCCGGGTTACCCGCAGCACCACTGTGAATAATCACTACATCAGACGATACAGTTGCAGTATTATTTAAAATTGGCCGCGAGGCAACAGTATCCGTTAAAAAAGAAAATCCATAACTAATGCTTGTAATCGGTATGCCGGTATTACCAATGCGAAACCAAAAACGTTGTGTTTGTAAAATGCCGGCTCCTTTTGTGGATAAAACAGGCATGTTTTCAATTGCCCATGTGGTATCAACCGTAAGGTTGAAATAAAAAATAGCGGAATCTCCTGTGAAGGTCAGATCAGCTGCCCCCCAATCAGAATCAGATGTAAAAGGTCCTCCATAATCAAAACTGAGTTGATAAAATTGCAACGACTGTGAGGATGTTTGAAATGAAACAAGAATAAGAATTGCGATAATAAAATTTCTCACTCGGGCTTTAAGAAAAGTATATTTTTTTTTCATTGAGTACATTGATTATTAATTTTCATAAAATTAATAATAAAATTTTCAACTTCAAAAAATCCAAGTGTTCTAAACGTCAATATAACATAAAATGAATAACATTGGTAATTTATCCCTAGCTTTTGCTACACGTTGTTCAGGTAAAGCGGGAGTTCATTATGAAAGCCGTAGTAAAATCATAAACTTAACTAAAAAAAGGAGCAGTGGTACAATTAAAAAACTTGGTTTTATTAAAAAGCCCACAATAGCGTTTTTCTGTTGGGGTTGTGTTCGAGGGCCCGATCGGAACCAAAACTGAAATATGCTGTGTTTTCAATAGTTTCAAGGGACGCTCTTTTTTTACTGAAACACGAAGCAACATAAACATTGCAAAAAAAAACACTCTAAAAACTTTGCAAATCCTTAATGGAGTTGATACTTTTGAGAGGACAAAAAAGCATCATGAAGATTTATCTTTTTACAGAGGGTTATATGAATCAGTTTGGCTTTCCTGCTAAAGCTTTAGCGAAGGAAGAAGAACCGCCCTACGCTCAAGTCTCTGTGCCCAAAGAAAAAAAAATTGGAATTCAACAATTCAAAGCGTTACTTTTAAACAACCAACAGCTAAGTATACAACAACAAAAAGAAATCATTGCGCCTGTTCATGAAAATTGGAAAGGAAACACGCCTCAAACAGATGATGTTTTGTTTGTGGGAATTAAATTATAAGCAGTTTTTCAATGAATAAAAAAATAAAAAAATTTTTTTTAACTCTCTTATTTTGTGCTTCCATTGCTTCATCAACAGCACAAAGTAGGGAGGCTGATTCGCTTCTAAACGTTCTAAAAGCTTTAGATGCAAATCCCTCACACGAATTTCTTCCTGCAATTAAAGGAAGCAGCGCTGACCTAGGGCTCGATACCATCCGCATAAATACCCTTAACAGTCTTGCTTGGGAGCTAAAAAATAACAAGCTCGACACTTCTATTATTCTCAGCGATCAAGCATTACTGCTCGCACAGAAAAATAAATGGCAAAAAGGCGAAGGCAAATCATATCATCAACTTGGAACCTTTAATTCTTTTAAAGGCAACTATCTTATAGCTCTTGACTATGCTTTCAAAGCAATCAAAATAAGAAAATCATTAAATGACAAAGGAGGAATCTCAGCAACCCTTGGCAACATTGGTAATATATATAAGGAGCAGGGCAATTATCCCAAAGCATTGGACTATTATTTCAACGCATTAAAAATGTCCGAAGAGCTGGGAAATAAAAAAGGAATTGGCGGCTATCTTAGCAACATAGGAAATGTATATGCTGAGCAAAGCGATTATCCTAAAGCCCTGGATTGTTATTTCAAAGTACTTAAAATAGCAGAAGCCTTGAAAGATAAAAGCGGGATTGCTCGAATCTTTGGAAATATCGGCAATATCTATAGAGGTCAAGGTGATTATTCAAAAGCAAGTGACTACTATTTTAAAGCATTGAAAATGAACGAAGATTTGCGAGATAAAATTGGAATCGCAATTAATTTCAACAATATAGGATCTGTTTTTTATGAGCAAAAGAATTATACCGAAGCACTTGACTATAATTTCAAGGCATTGAAAATAACAAAAGAAGTAGGAAATAAAAATGGGATTGCCCGTCTCCTCGGAAACATAGGGAATTTATACACATGCACCATGAATTATAAGTCAGCCGAAGAATATTTGCAAAAAGCATTGGCGCTTTCAATAGAAATAAATGCACTTCGTTTAGTTGAACAAAATCAACAGTACTTTAGCGAACTTTACATCCGAAGCAACCAGCCAGCCAAAGCGCTGAATCATTACAAAAAATATATTGCGGTAAAAGATAGCATTTTTAATGAAGAGAACACAAAAAAAGCTGTACGCACCGAAATGAATTTTGAGTTTGAAAAAAAACAAGCAATTGCAAAAGCCGAACAAGAAAAACAAAATTCAATTGCAAAAGA
>JAHEYA010000417.1 GCA_023251855.1 Bacteroidota bacterium | reverse complement strand
TTCTTTATTTTGTCTGAATTTAACACCCTAATTTTTATTATTTATCAATCTTAATACTTCATTCGCAATTACATTTGACGAATCTTTAAATGATAGCCTTGCAATGTTTTCCGACAATTTTAAACATTTCTCTTCGTTGTTTACCAATGTCAATGTTTCAGTACAAAGTTTTTCATGGGCTTCTGCATCTTTAATTATAATTGCTGCATTATAAGTTACCAATGCCATTGCATTTTTTGTCTGATGATCCTCCGCTACATTTGGTGAAGGAATCAAAATACAGGGCTTTTTTACAAAACATAATTCCGATATAGAGCTTGCTCCAGCCCTTGATATCACAATATCTGCAACTGCATAGGCAAAATCCATTTTTTGTATAAAATCAAAAGCTTTAATTCCTTTGTTTTCATATTTTTCAACTGCTTGTTTGGCTGTTTCATAAAACCCTTTTCCGGTTTGCCATAACAATTGAATATTGTTTTTTTCAAATGATTCCAAACAATTGATAACACTTTCATTGATAGTTCGAGCGCCCAAACTTCCACCGATCACTAAAACAATTTTTTTTTCGGAACTTAATCCGAATGCTTCTAAACCCCTGTTACGCTTACCTTCTAAATTTAATATGTCTTGTCGAATAGGATTCCCTGTTAATAAAATTTTTTCTTTTGGAAAATATTTTTCCATTCCGGAATAGGCAACACAGATACGATCCACATTTTTAGAAAGAATTTTATTTGTAATTCCGGGATAAGAATTTTGTTCCTGAATTACTGTAACAATTCCTTTTTTCGCAGCAACTTGTAACATCGGGCCGCTTGCAAAACCTCCCGTACCAATCACTGCATCAGGTTTAAATTTTCTGAGTATTTTTCTTGCTTTTAGTAAACTGCTAATTAATTTAAAGGGAAAAACTAAATTGGAACTTGTTAATTTACGTTGAATACCACTGATCCAAAGACCTTCGATTTTATAACCTGCTGTCGGAACCTTTTCCATTTCCATTTTACCTTTTGCTCCAACAAATAAAAATTCAGAGTCTGATCGTAAAGCCTTAATTGCATTGGCAATTGCAATAGCAGGAAAAATATGTCCCCCTGTTCCACCTCCACTTACTATTATTTTAAGCGGTTGCAAGCATACCTCCTTCCTTTGTTGAATTGGTGGAAAGTGAAGATGAATCATCACTTTCACGACTGACACTTAAGATCATTCCAATTGCGATACTTGTAAACCAAATGGATGTACCTCCCATGCTTACTAGTGGTAATGGCTGACCAGTTACCGGAAATAAATTTACTGCAACAGCCATATTGACCATCGCTTGAAATACTAAACTGAAGGTTAATCCTATCGTAAGCAAGCTACCAAAGGTTCTTTCCGTTTTATTCGCTATACGGACCGCTCGAAAAAATAGGATGAGATATAAAAAAACGATGACAACAGCAGTAATAAGTCCCCATTCTTCTATTACGATCGCAAAAATAAAATCAGAAGATGCCTGAGGTAAAAAATTACGTTGTACACTATTTCCAGGACCTTTTCCGATTAAACCACCTGTTGCAATGGCAATTTTAGCTTGTTCAGCCTGAAAATTACTTTCGCTATCTCCTTTACTGAAGTTCTCTATACGCGCTTTCCATGTGGCACCACGAGGGATAGCGTTCGGAAAATTAAATATTAATAAAAGTATCAATAAACCTACAACAATACCTGAACCTATCAGCAGGAGCAGGTGTTTAGGATTTACTCTTCCGATGAACATCAATACAAAGCAAGTCATAAATAGCAATGCAGATGTAGAAAAATTGGAAGGTAAGATTAAAGTACAAATAATACCCACTGGTATTACAATTGGAAGAAACGCAGTTTTAAAATCTTTAATCTGATTTTGTTTAATTGATAGCATCCTTGCCACAAAAGTTATCAGTGCAAGTTTAGCAAAATCAGATGTTTGAAAAGTTAATGAAGTACCAGGGATTACTAGCCAACGACTGGCTTCACCTGCACTTACACCATTCAACAACGTATATAATAATAAAGGTGCTGCAATAAAAATGGCAAGTTGTGAGATTCTTGAAAAATAAGAATATTTCACTTTATGCACAAAGTACATCAACAGTATTCCGGAACTAATAATAAAAACATGCTTAACTAAATACGATGCAGTATCGCCTCCTTTATAACGATACGCTAACGCAATAACAGAGCTATAAACAACCAAAATAGATAAAAGAGAAAGCAGGAACACAATGGTCCAAATCACTTTATCTCCTTTTAAATATTTTAATAAATTCATTTTGTTTTTAAAATTCTACTAACATAATTTCCAATCTCTCCTTTTGGAATTGGCTGAATAGACCATGTCTACAACGCTCTGACAGCTTGCTTAAACTGTGTTCCACGATCTTCATAATCTTCAAACAAATCGAAACTTGCACAAGCCGGAGATAATAAAACAGTATCACCTTTTTTTCCTAGTTTGTAAGCTTGAGCTACAGCTTCTTTCGCGGTAGTTGCTTCTAAAATAATTTCTACCATTCCTCCAAATGCTTTGATTATTTTTTTATTATCTGCACCTAAACAGATAATTGCTTTTACTTTTTCCTTTACTAATTCATTTAACATTGAATAATCATTTCCTTTGTCAACACCCCCAAGGATAAGGATTATCGGATTAGTCATACTCTCCAAAGCATACCATGTTGAATTAATATTGGTTGCTTTTGAGTCGTTGATAAACTCAACTCCGTGTACATTACCCACCATTTCCAAACGATGACCTATGTTATGAAAATCAGAAAGACTTTCGCGAATTGTTTCTTTTCTGATCTCAACTAATTTACTGGTAACCCCAGCGGCCATTGAATTGTAGATGTTGTGTTTGCCTTGCAGGGCTAGTTCTTGAATTGTCATAAATAAAGGATTTGAGTT
>JAHEYA010000079.1 GCA_023251855.1 Bacteroidota bacterium | reverse complement strand
ACCACCGCCTTCACCACCTAAACGTGAACCAAATTCAGAAACAAATGCAAATGGTAAACGAGCAATGATACCAATCATAATAATGATTGAAATTCCATTACCAATACCTTTATCAGTGATCTTTTCTCCTAACCACATTACAAACATGGTTCCTGTAATTAAAATCAACACGGATTGAACATACCAAAATGTACTTGGGTCAGTAACAACACCTGCTTTGTTGGAGATTTGAGATGCAATATATCCCGGAGCCTGCAACATAGTAATTACAACAGTTAAGAATCGGGTAATCTGGTTTATCTTTTTACGTCCGCTTTCACCCGACATCTGTAACTTGCGGAAATAGGGAAGGGCCATACCCAACAATTGAATAACAATTGAAGCAGAAATGTAAGGCATGATACCTAAACCAAAAACAGAAGCTCTTGAAAATGCACCACCGGCAAAAATATTGATTAAACCAACAATTCCTTCATTGGCACCTTTGTGAGAGGCAGCTAATGCTTCAGAATTTACTCCCGGTAAAACAACATAAGAACCAAGGCGATAAATCAAAATGAACCCAAGTGTGTTGATAATACGCACTCTCAGGTCATCTATTTTCCAAATGTTTTTTAATGTATTTATTAAGTTCTTCATTTACAACTTATTATAGTGTTTATTTATACTAACACTTAAAGTAAATATTTATTCTATTTTCTAAATTCTGTTTAGCAATTAAGCTTTAGAATCCAGGTTTTTTTCAATTGAAATAGCAGCACCACCTTTTGCTTCAATTGCTGATTTTGCAGAAGCTGAAAATGCATGAACTTTGATTTCAATTTTTGATTTCAGTTCACCACGTCCAAGGATTTTTACCTTGTCATTTTTGCTTGCTAATCCTTTAGAAATTAAAAAGGCAATATCAATTGTACTTACTTTGTTAGTTTCAGCCAATGCTTGAATAACATCTAAATTAACTCCACGATATTCAACACGGTTAATATTTTTGAACCCAAATTTAGGTAAACGTCTTTGTAATGGCATTTGACCACCTTCAAAACCTCTTTTTGCAGAGTATCCTGAACGGGATTGAGCCCCTTTATGACCTTTAGTGGATGTACCACCTTTACCGGATCCTTGACCTCTACCAATGCGTTTTTTCGCATTTTTTACCGAACCTTCTGCCGGTGTTAATTTACTTAAGTTCATCTTTTTTCTA
Source organism: Bacteroidota bacterium (assembly GCA_023251855.1). GTDB lineage: Bacteria > Bacteroidota > Bacteroidia > 2-12-FULL-35-15 > 2-12-FULL-35-15 > 2-12-FULL-35-15. The sequence goes on along the minus strand of JAHEYA010000079.1, from coordinate 7,456 downwards.
TTTGTTGATTTGTTGATCTAGTGAATTAGAGAATTATAAAAATCTCCAATTCTCCATTTCATTAATTCTCTATTTTTCTACGGAAACTAAATGGGTAACTTTTGCAAGCATTCCCAGTATTTGAGCATTTGATTCTTTCTCAATAACCTGGTTCATCTTAGTAAAACCAAGTGCACGCAATGTGCGCTTTTGACGCTCAGTACGATTGATTCCGCTTTTAAACTGTTTTATTTTTATTGTTGCCATTTTTATTAGATTTGAGATATTAGATTTGAGATTTGAGATGGAGTTCTTTTTGTCTCACATCTCATATCTCACGTCTCACATCAATTTAACCATTAAATACTTTTTCCATTGAAATACCTCTTTGTTGAGCTACAGTAGCTGCATCACGCATTTGCATCAAAGCATCCATAGTAGCTTTTACCACGTTGTGAGGGTTTGATGAACCTTTTGATTTTGCCAATACATCAGTTACACCAACACTTTCCAACACAGCACGCATCGCACCACCGGCTATTACACCTGTACCATGAGCAGCCGGCTTTAAAAATACCAATGCACCACCGAATTTACCATATTGCTCATGAGCAACAGTGCCTTTAACGATCGCCACTTTTATCAAGTTCTTTTTAGCATCATCAATTCCTTTAGTGATCGCATCTGTAACCTCTTTAGCTTTACCTAAGCCATAACCAACGATTCCTTTTTCGTTTCCAACTACAACAATAGCTGAAAATGTAAAGTTTCTACCACCTTTGGTAACTTTAGTTACACGCTGAATGCTAACAAGTTTATCTTTTAATTCGATATCACTTGATTTTACTCTTTTAATGTTTGTGTTTGACATTCTATTTGATTTGTTGATTTGTTGATTTAGTGAATTAGAGAATTACATAAATCTCCAATTCTCCATTTCTCTATTTAAAACTTAAGTCCTGCTTCACGAGCACCTTCTGCTAATGATTTTACTCTTCCATGATATAAATAACCATTTCTATCAAAACGAACAGTTGATATACCGGCTTTAGTAGCTTTTTCAGCAATTGCTTTACCTACTAATTTTGCCTGATCAATTTTATTACCTTTTGTACCTGCAATACCTTTATCTGCAGAAGAAGCAGCAATAAGGGTCTTACCGGAAACATCATCAATCAATTGAACATATATTCCTTTGTTGCTTCTGAAAACAGATAATCTTGGGCTAGTAGCCTCACCATGTACCACTTTACGGATACGTTGTTTGATTCTGTTTCTTCTGAATTCTTTTGTAACTGCCATTTTTTCTAATTTTTGATTTGGTGATTTGGTGATTTGGTGAATTATAATTCTCTAATTCTCCATTTCAACAAATCTCTAATTGCTTACTTGCTTGCTGATTTTCCAGCTTTCTTTCTTAAAATTTCATCTGTAAATTTAATACCTTTTCCTTTGTACGGTTCAGGTTTACGTAATGACCGTATTTTTGCCGCTACCGCACCTAACAATTGTTTATCAGCACATTCCAATATAATTGTTGGATTCTTACCTTTTTCAGTAGCAGTAGCAATTTTAATTTCAGCAGGTAACTGAAGAGCCACGTTATGAGAAAAACCAAGGGTTAACTCTAATAACTGTCCTTTATTAGCCGCACGAAAACCAACACCTACCAATTCTTGCTCTGTTTTGTATCCTTGGCTCACACCTTTGATCATAGATGCAACTAAAGCGCGGTATAAACCGTGCATTGCTCTGTGGCGTTTTTGATCTGTAGCACGAGCAATCAGAATTTTACCATCCTCATTTTTAAGAGTGATAGCAGCATCCATTTTTTGAGTTAACGTACCTTTTGCACCTTTAACAGTTACAACATTTTTATCTGAAACATTGATCTCAACTCCTTTTGGAAGCGGGATTGGTAATTTACCTATTCTTGACATTTTTTTTGATTTGATAATTTTAAGATTTGATGATTTGAAAATTAATTAACACATTTTCAAATCATCAAATTTTCAAATTGATTAATATACGTAACATAATACTTCACCACCTACTTTTTGTGTTTTCGCTTCTTTATCAGTCATTACACCTTTAGAAGTAGAAATGATGGCGATACCTAAACCGTTCAAAACACGCGGCAATTTTTGTGAACCTGCATATTGTCTCAATCCCGGAGTACTAACTCTGGATATGTTCTTGATAGCGGATTGTTTGTTTACCGGATGGTACTTCAAAGCTATTTTAATAGCACCTTGAGAAGTTGAATCCTCAAATTTGTAGCTTAAAATGTAGCCTTTTTCGAAAAGGATCTTAGTAATTTCTTTTTTAAGATTAGAAGAAGGGATTTCTACTATTCTGTGGTTTGCTTTGATAGCATTTCTTACTCTTGTAAGGTAATCTGCAATTGTATCTGTCATTTTATTTGGTTTTATATGTTATCCCGCACGCAGGATAATTATACAAGCCCCTCTCTTAATCTCTCCCCAAAGGGAGAGGAAATATGTGAGTAACTTATAAATTTTTGTTATACATTAATTTAATTTAAAATTCCTATTTATTTTTAACACTTCTCATATCCAACCCCTCTCCTTTGGAGAGGGATTAAGGGTGAGGCTTTGTTTTACCAGCTTGCTTTTGTCATTCCCGGAATTAAACCATCAAGGGCCATTTCGCGAAATGAATTTCTTGAAAGACCAAATTGGCGCATATATCCTCTCGAACGGCCTGTTAATTTACAACGGTTGCGTTGACGAATAGGAGATGAGGCTCTTGGAAGTTTTTGCAATCCAACAGAGTCACCTGCAGCTTTTAGTGCAGCTCTTCTCTCAGCGTATAGATCAGCAAGTCTTTTACGTTTAACTTCTCTTGCTTTCATTGATTCTTTTGCCATGTTATTAGATTTGAGATTTGAGATTTGAGATTTGAGATTTTGTCTCATATCTTTTGTCTCACATCTTGTTTATTTTTTTTGATTTTTAAATGGTAATCCAAATTCACTCAATAATGCCAATGCTTCATTATCATCATCAGTAGTAGTTACAATGGTTATATCCATACCCATAATTTTACTTACTTTATCGATATCAATCTCAGGAAAAATGATTTGCTCAGTAACACCTAATGTGTAGTTACCATTTCCATCAAATCCTTTTTCATTAATTCCTCTGAAATCACGAATCCGCGGCAAAGCTACGGAAATTAGGCGATCTAAAAACTCATACATGGTATCTCCACGTAAAGTAACTCTTACTCCGATAGGCACTCCTTTACGAAGTTTGAAGTTAGAAATATCTTTCTTAGAAATAGTAGCAACAGCTTTTTGTCCGCTGATAGTGCTCATTTCCTTGATAGCACCTTCTATTAATTTTTTGTCAGATACTGCATCTCCAACTCCCTGGTTAAGGCAGATCTTTGATATTTTAGGAACACGCATTGAACTGCTGTAACCAAACTTTTTTTGCAAAGCAGGTACTACATCTGCTCTATACTTGTCTTTTAATCTTGGTGAATAAGCCATTTTTTTTAATTTGATAATTTGATAATTTGATAATTTGAAGATGTTGGGTAATTTTCAAATTTTCAAATTTCCAAATTGATTAATTCATTTTATTTTATTACTTCTCCGGTTTTTTTAGAATAACGAACCAATTTTTTACTTGTTTCATCGATCTTACGACCAACACGAGTAGCTTTACCTGTACCTGGCTCAATCAACATTAGATTAGAAACATGAACCGAAGCTTCTTGTTTCACAATTCCGCCTTGTGCATGCTTAGCACTTGGTTTAGTATGTTTTGAAGCCATATTAACTGCTTCTACAATGGCACGACCTTTTACTCTGTCAATAGACAAAATTTTGCCTTCCTGATTTTTTGAATCACCGGCAATAACTTTAACTAGATCGCCTTTTTTGATATGTAATTTTGTTGACATTTTTTCTTTTTTCTTTTTAACTTCAAACTTTCAAACTTTCTAACTTTCTAACTTTCTAAATTAAACTTTAACTAAAGTACTTCCGGAGCAAGTGAAATTATTTTCATAAACTGTTTATCTCTTAATTCACGGGCAACCGGTCCGAAAATACGTGTTCCTCTTAATTCATCTGTTGCATTTAAAAGCACAACAGCATTATCATCAAAACGAATATATGAACCATCAGGACGACTGATCTCTTTCCTTGTTCTAACTATTACACCTTTAGAAACAGCTCCTTTTTTAATGTTGCCTGAAGGCAAAGCATGTTTTACAGTAACTACTACTTTATCACCAATAGAAGCATATCTTTTTTTAGTTCCGCCAAGTACACGAATAACCAGTACTTCTTTTGCACCGCTGTTATCTGCTACTAATAATCTTGATTCCTGTTGTACCATTTTTTTATAAGATTTGAGTATTGAGATTTGAGTATTGAGATTTGAGTATTGAGATTTGAGTATTGAGATTTGAGAATATGTCATTAATCTAATATCTCATATCTCACATCTAATATCTCATATCTCACATCTATTTATTTTTATTATTTCACTTTTTCAAGTACTTCAACCAATCTCCAGCATTTATTTTTGCTGATAGGACGGGTTTCCATAATTTTTACAGTATCTCCAATACTACACGTGTTGGCTTCATCATGAGCAACAAATTTAGTCGTTTTTTTAAGGAACTTCCCATATTTAGGGTGTTTCACCTTACGTTCAACTGAAACTACAATTGACTTATCCATTTTATTACTGGTTACTAAGCCAATTTTTTCTTTTCTTAAATTTCTATCTTCCATTATTATTTAGTATTGAGATTTGAGATTTGAGATTTGAGATTTGAGTATTGAGATTCGAGAATATGTCATTAATCTAACATCTCAAATCTAATATCTCATATCTCACATCTATTTTTTTACTTCTGCTAATTCTCTTGTTCTAAGTTCTGTTTTTAGTCTGGCTACTGTTTTTCTGCTGAAAGTAATTTTCAGTGGATTTTCAATAGGCGATACAGTATGGTTCAATTTTAATTTCGCCAATGAGCTTTTTTCTTCTTTTACTCTGTCACGAAGGTCATTCGTGGAAAGTTGTTTGATATCTGCTTGTGTCATTTTAATTAATTGTTTTATTAATGCTTATGCTACAGCATCTGCTGCATAATCTCTTCTGGTAACAAACTTAGTGGTGATTGGTAATTTTTGTGCTGCTAAACGCAATGCTTCTTTTGCTACTTCTACAGGAACACCATCAGCTTCAAAAATGATTCTTCCCGGTTTTACTACGGCTACCCAATACTCTGGAGAACCTTTACCTTTACCCATACGAACTTCGGCCGGTTTTTTTGTAATTGGTTTGTCAGGAAAAATATTAATCCAAATTTGACCCTCACGTTTCATAAAACGAGTTACTGCAACCCTTGCAGCTTCAATTTGACGAGCTGTCACCCAGCATCCTTCTGTTGCTTTTAGACCAAATGAACCGAAAGAAAGTTGATCACCGCGTTTAGCGTTGCCTTTCATTTTCATTTTGTGCATCTTTCTGAATTTGCTTCTCTTAGGCTGTAACATTGTTTTTCAGATTTGAGATTTGAGATTTGAGATTTGAGACTGAGCACTTTTGACTCACATCTCAAATCTCACGTCTCACATCTTGTTTATTATTTTTTAATTCTATATTATTTTCTTTTTTCTTGTCTGAAGTTGTTACCAGGCTTTCTTGGCCCACCGCCACCTCCTCGTTTATCAAATTTCGGGTTACCTCCTGATTGCGGTCCACCTTTTTTATCTTTAGACCCTGGAGCAGAAGCACCAACGTTTGGAGACAAATCACGTTTACCATACACTTCACCTTTGCATATCCATACTTTTACACCGATACGACCATAAGTAGTATGTGCTTCACCAAGTGCATAATCAATATCAGCACGTAGTGTATGTAATGGAGTACGACCTTCTTTATAACCTTCAACACGAGCCATCTCAGCACCAGCCAAACGACCGGAACATTTTACTTTAATACCTTCAGCACCCATTCGCATTGTAGATGCAACAGCCATTTTAACAGCTCTACGAAAAGAGATACGACCTTCTATCTGACGGGCAATACTATCAGCAACCAAACGAGCATCTAATTCAGGACGTTTAATTTCAAAAATATTAATTTGAATATCTTTTTTAGTGATTTTTTTTAACTCTTCCTTAATTTTATCTACCTCCTGGCCACCCTTACCAATAATGATTCCCGGACGAGAAGTATTGATCGTAACAGTAATAATTTTCACTGTTCTTTCAATCACAATTTTTGAAATACTTGCTTTAATCAAGCGAGCTTTCAAATATGTTCTGATTTTGAAGTCTTCAACTAATTTGTCGGAAAAATTTTTCCCACCGTACCAGTTTGAATCCCATCCTTTGATGATGCCTAAACGTAAGCCTATTGGATTTGCTTTTTGTCCCATTTATTTTATTAGTTAGTTTCTTGCGTTTTTACTTTTTTAACTTCTTCTTTTTTAGTGTCAACTACCAGCGTAACGTGGTTAGAACGTTTTCTTACTCTGTTCGCACGACCTTGTGGAGCGGTTCTTAAACGCTTCATTTGAAGTGCGCTATCAACAAAAACTTCTTTTACAACCAAGTTGCTATCTTCGGAACGAGCTCCTGTTTTAGCTTCATAGTTTGAAATTGCTGATGTCAACAATTTTTCTAATCTTCCGGAAGCCTCTTTAGGATTGAACTTTAAAATATTCAATGCCATAAATACTTCTTTACCTCTGATTAGGTCAGCCAACAATCTCATTTTTCGAGGAGATGTAGGACAATTTTTCAAAACAGCAAAATATCTTGTTTTGTTTGCCTCTTTGCGTGCATCTGCTGTATTTTTTTTTCTGATACCCATTTTTTTCTAATTCTTGATTTGTTGATTTGTTGATTTAGAGTGTTGTAAATCTCTAATTCTTCAATTCTTTATTTCTCTAATTTTTTTATGCTCCTTCAGCTACTTTATCTCTGTTTCCGGAGTGTCCTCTGAATGTTCTGGTTGGTGCAAACTCACCGAATTTATGACCTACCATGTTTTCTGTAAGATACACAGGAATAAATTTGTTACCATTGTGCACTGCAACAGTTAAACCAACAAACTCAGGAGATATCATTGATCTGCGTGACCATGTTTTGATAACTGTTTTTTTACCACTGGCTTGAACAGCCATTAGTTTTTTCTCCAACTTCCAATCGATAAAAGGACCTTTTTTTAATGATCTTGCCATTTTTGTTTTTTTCTAGTTATGAATCACGCTTGAAGCGTGACCAGTAAACTATGTTAATTTATTATTTTCTTCTTTCTAAAATATATTTATTTGATGCTTTCTTAGGGTAACGAGTTTTTTAACCTTTAGAAGGGATACCTTTGCGTGAACGTGGGTGACCACCTGATGCTCTACCTTCTCCACCGCCCATAGGGTGATCAACAGGGTTCATAGCAACCGGACGAGTTCTTGGTCTGCG
>JAHEYA010000416.1 GCA_023251855.1 Bacteroidota bacterium | reverse complement strand
TTACCACTTCAGGAAATATTTTTTCAATTTCCTGGGCAATCACCCCTATTTGCAGTGTAGTGTCAAAATTTCGTTCTTTAAATTCATCGGTGCGCCACTTGAAGTATACACCACGTGATTGTTGTATTTTAAGAAGGGAATTACCGATAGTTACCACCTCTTTTTTAAGGCGGGTATCGGAGGTCTCATTGACATTGTCGGTTTTTATTCTTCCAATAACATGGAGTTTATAAGTTGGTGAAGAAGTACCAATGCCGACATTAGTTCCATTATCAAAAATAATAGAGTTACAAATGTCCGTGGCACTTGTAAATTTTGTAACATAATTTGCCGTTGCACCGCCACAAATTGTCCCGGGACCTGTTGAGCCGGTTGAACCGGTTGAACCATAGCCTGTAGTACCTGTATTACCATTCAAACCGTTTGAACCATTGGTGCCTGTAGCGCCAGTAGAACCAGTAACACCTGAATTTCCGATACCTCCTGTAGGACCGCTTGAACCAGTTGCACCATTGTTTCCCATAGCACCTGCAGGACCAGGAGCACCATTAAGATTCACATGCCACAATACAAAGGGACCTGGGCCACCAATGGTACCAGTAACATTAACAGTAAGCGACCCTCCACTATAGGTTGTTATTGTTCCAAGCATTTGGTCGGTAGAAGTGTTTGCAATAAGAACTTGCTGACCGACAGAGTAGGCCAGTCCTGTTTCCACAGTAAATGTTTTCGAGCCAAGCCCTATGCTCATTGAGGTAGTTGAAGTTGTAGCATATCTATCACCGGTTGCGCCTGTAGAACCGGTTGATCCAAAGCCGGTTGCACCCGTAGCACCGGTAGTGCCTGTTGAAGCTGCTTCGCCTGTGGCACCTGTGGCACCAGTTGATCCAGTAGAACTAGTAGAACCGGTTGAACCGGTTGAACCTGTTGCACCTGTGTCACCAGATGAACCTGTTGATCCGGTATCACCTGTTGAGCTAGTAGTACCGGTTGAACCGGTTGAGCCTGTAGAACCTGTAGAACCTGTTAATCCGGTAGAACCAGTATCTCCGGTAGAGCCGGTATCTCCTGAAGAGCCAGTGGAGCCGGTTGAGCCGGTTGAGCCAGTATCCCCGGTAGAACCTGTATCTCCGGTAGAGCCACTTTCACCTGTATCGCCAGTTGAACCTGTATATCCTGCACCTGTTGGGCCAATCGGTCCGGGAATACCATTTAAATTAACTCTCCATGATGAGGAAGATGTACCAGAACCAACGATTGATGTCACATTTACAGTCATTGTGCCCAAACCCGCATCATAATTAATAACAGTACCCACCATTTTACCATCAGTAACTGAATCGGCTATAAGTAGCTGCTGTCCGGTTGAATAAGCCAGACCAGATTCAACATTAAATACTATTAAACCAGTATTTATTATCATAGTTGTATGTGATGAAGTTGCATATCTATCACCGGTTGCACCAGTGGAGCCGGTATAACCGGAACCGGTATAACCAGTAGAACCAGTAGAACCAGTATTGCTAGTTGACCCGGTAGCACCAATTGAACCGGTGTATCCGGTTGAGCCAGATCCGGTTGAGCCAATTGAACCTGTATTTCCGGTATAACCTGTGATGCCTGTTTAACCAGAGGCACCGATAACACCGGCAGGACCGGAAGTTCCGGTGGCTCCTATTGAGCCATTTACACCCGAAAGGCCATAACCAGTAGCACCAGTATTACCAATATCACCGGTTGCACCAACACTTCCTGTTTCTCCGACAGATCCGGAAGAGCCTGTTATTCCTTGCAATCCCGGTGTGCCATTTGCGGAATATAGTGAATATGGCACACTCATTAATTGTTGGCTGCCCATTGATGTTAAAGGTTGTCCGCTTGTTACAACACTTATTTCAATAAAGTAGGGTCCGGCAGACCAATCAATTGTATTAAATAATGTTCCATTTTGAGGTACCCCCCCACCAACAATTAGATTGATCAAACCAATATTATTTGCCATCAGCGTATGGGTTTCGGTATAAACAATTGTTCCGGTAGAAGTGGTTTGATGAATATTAATTTGTATACCTACACTTTGGTTAATCAGGGGGATTCCGGAATTATTGCGAACTACGGCTTGATAATTAAACCCTTGAGGAGTTTGGGCGAAAACCTCACTAACACTCTCTTTCCCTCCCAATGAGCTAAGGATAAATCCTGCAAAGGGGGAGAGAAAAACTACTGTTATGAGAAGGAATTTTTTCATTTAAAAATTTTAGGAGAAGTCATTCTACGTTAATTCACAAAATAAGATACAAAAACACACTAATTTTTTAAGCCATAAAAAATTCAATAGGTAACATTTTTTAAAGTAAAATTGACACCATCGTAAAACGTTTTTTTGTTTATAGATGTGCTTTAACCAAATGTTATTTATCCAAAATACAATAGAATTGTAAGTTCAATTTAGTTATTTATAAAACTCTATTGTACCAGAATACCAAAAATATTTAGCTGTGCCATTTGTATTCAGAAGAACTCCTACTATCACATCTCCTGCCGCCATAACCACAGTGCCAGGGTTAATTGTTATAGGATACATTGTATTAGAAGTGAATGTAATAGTTTGCGAACCTAATGATGTACCTATAACAGTATTTGTATAATTAGTGGATGCTGTTCCAATAGAATATTTCATAAGATATATAGAACAAGTTCCTGTGACTCCTGCGTCCATCATAATCCATCCGGTAAGAGATAAATTAGTAATTGTAATTGCAGTTGGAGTATGATAACCTGCACCTGCAGGATATTGTTTTTGAATTGCCATACCACTAGTCCATGAGTTACAAATAAACCCTCCTAGCCCCATGGAAACTGCCTGTGCACTGGAAGGATTATAATAATCACCTATTTGAATGCTAACGAGCGAAGTAGGGGTGTTCCAGGTAGGGGT
>JAHEYA010000415.1:1676-2955 GCA_023251855.1 Bacteroidota bacterium | reverse complement strand
AAGAAATGATAAAAAAATATTTTTTTATCTGTGTTAATCATAAATAATCCGCGTCATCTGCGTTCCATTTGCTTTTTTATCGGCTGAGTAGTTACCATTATTGATTGTATCCAAAGCGTTTCAGCTGATTATCATTATCACGCCAGTCTTTATTCACTTTAACAAATAGTTCAAGGAACACCTGTTTTTGTAAAAACACTTCCATATCCTTTCTGGCTTCAGTTCCTACTTTTTTAAGTGCTTTGCCTTGATGACCAATAATGATACCTTTTTGTGAATCGCGGATTACCTGTATTTCGGCACGTATCTTTATAATTTTTTCTTCTTCTTTAAATGATTCTACAATCACCTCAACTGAATAAGGAATTTCTTTTTTGTAATTCATTAATATTTTTTCCCGTATGATCTCAGAAATAAAAAACTTTTCGGGTTTGTTGGTTAGCTCATCTTTAGGGTAAAAGCCGGGGCCTTCTGGCAAAAGGGCAATGATACGATCAAATATATAATTTACATTAAATTTTTCTAAGGCTGAAACAGGAATGACTTCTGCATTGGGAACTTTGGTTTTCCAGTATTGTACTTTGGCTTCCAGTTGATTCTGAACAGCCAAATCAATTTTGTTTACCAGCAAAAGAACAGGCACTTTTGCATTTTGTATTTTAATAAGTATTTTTTCTTCAAGGGCAATATCTTCATAAATATCGGTAACAAAAAGCATTATATCAGCATCAGAAATAGCTGTATACACAAACTCCATCATTGATTCCTGCAATTTGTAATTCGGTTTTAACACACCTGGAGTATCGGAATACACGATTTGAAAATCCTCCCCATTCACAATGCCCATAATACGGTGACGTGTAGTTTGTGCTTTTGAAGTAATGATGGAAAGGCGTTCACCAACCAAAACATTCATCAATGTTGATTTGCCAACGTTCGGGCTACCGATAATATTAACGAAACCTGCTTTATGTGCCATTTATCAATTAAAAAAAAATCATGAATATACTAAAGGGAACCTCTAAAAACTTTTCACGCAGAGTTCCGCAAAGGGTTTCGCAAAGTTCGCAAAGTTGTTTTCTCTGCGTTCTTTGCGTTTTTTATTCCTTGGCGATTCTTTGCGTGAAACATTTTTCGAATTTTTAGAAGTGTGCTAAAGCAAAAAAGCCGACACATTTCTGTATCGGCTAATGGTAGCGGGGACCGGACTCGAACCGATGACCTTTGGGTTATGAGCCCAACGAGCTACCAACTGCTCCACCCCGCACTATATTTTAAT
>JAHEYA010000415.1:0-1576 GCA_023251855.1 Bacteroidota bacterium | reverse complement strand
TACAATTTGCTGAGTTGCATTATTTTGATCAATCCATTGAAACTTATAACCATAAGGGCATCCGGAAGTTTGAACGTTCCCACCAGAATCAACACCATAAGTAAGTGTAAGTGTATTAGCAACAGTATAATCAATTATCACACCTGTTAAAGGTCTAAATAAACAAAGTGAACCGCTGATATTATAAGAAAAAGGTGTTGGCATATCAATAGTAAAAGGTTGTCCTAATCTATTGGTTCCCCATGTTGCAACATGTACATAACCTCCGAATGTGGTATCACCGGCTATTACATTTTTTATTAAACCTGCAGTATTAGTAAATGTTCTTGTTTTTGCAACCAACCAAGTACGATTAGTTCCATCATCAAAAGTTATTTGCATGTTTGCTCTAATCTGATGAAGAATTGTATTACCTAATAAAAGCTGAACCAATCCTCCTCCATTTACATTTTTAATTTTATGAAAGCCATTATAAATCCAAAATTTATTGTCTGAAAGACGAGTCACTTTGTAGTTAACAAAAGTAAGAGATGCAACAGCTCCAGCGGTAGTCCAAGTAGTTACAGAACCATTGTAAGGAAGTTGAATAACAATAGAACCAGTGCGAGATACTGTATTAGAGCAATCATTACCAGAATAGATCAATGTGATTTTACCCTGAGAGGCTAATGTAGTATCAACAGTTACATTACAAAGAGATTGTGTAGACCTTGTTTTTGAACAATTCTGCATTGCATCAGTAGCATCATCCATTGCACGGTTACACTCATTTTCAAAATTATTCTGATCGGATACTTTTTGAGTTTGTTGTGCAGAAGTAACACCAGGGGTAGGTGAGCTGGTAGCAATGTCATCCTTTTTTTTGCAACCTGTAATAACCAATCCGGCAAAAATTACTGTTACAATACCTTTGAATATTAAATTATTTGTTTTCATTTATTTTGTATTTAAGTGAATAAAAAGTGTTGAATGTATTTTTCAATTTTATAAGCGTGCAAATATATAGTAATAAAATAATATAAAAAAAATCATTTTAAACAATTTTATATTATTTATTTGTGTGTGTATACATAGTTTGTATATTTAAGGTTCAAAATAAAAATTTATGAAAAAAAATAAAGTAATGGCGGGTTACCATATGTTGATGCTACTGTCGGAAGCAGATGGTGAATTTGATAAATCAGAAGGCAAAGTAATTGTCAACTATTTAAAAAAAACATTTCCATTCCGGGTTAATTTAGATCGTGAAATGGACGAACTGAGTGCCTTACCAAAGGAAGATTATTTTTTACATTTTAACAATGCAATGAATGATTTTTATGAGGATTCAACGGAGAAGGAACGTACCAGCTTTTTAAAATTTGCAGTGAAGATGGCAAAAGCAGACAAAAAAATAACTACTGAAGAAAATAAATATTTGAAAGAATTATTTTTTGCCTGGGATTCGGATCATGAAGAATAATTTGAATAATTGTAACTACTCAGCCGATAAAAAAAAGCAAATGGAACGCGGATGACGCGGATTATTTATGATTAACACAGATAAAAAAATATTTTTTTATCATTTCTTTTATGA
>JAHEYA010000078.1 GCA_023251855.1 Bacteroidota bacterium | reverse complement strand
CTGATATCAGTCAGTTGCTCTACATCACCACGTTGTAAAATCCATTTTTCGCGCAAACGAGGGAGTCCTTTTAAAACATCGATGGTAACGTTTGGATCAGTATAAGGACCACTTGTATCATACACAACAACAGGAGCATTTTTTGCTGCGGGCTTACCGTGCGACTTAGTTTCGGAAAGTGTTATTTCGCGCATTGCCACTTCAATATCGTGTATCTTACCTTTAACAACTATTTTTTTTGAATTCGGAAAAGGAGTAGTTGAAATGCTTTTGTCGGTTGGTAATTGATCGGATTTTTTCATAAAAGGTGGCCCCTCCCCTTAATCCCCTCCCCAAAGGGAAGGGGGTATTTGGTGAGCTGGTCTTTTTTTAATTGTTTATATTAGTTAATTATCATTGTTGTGCTTAGTTTCCTCCCCAAAGGGAGGTTAGGAGGGGCTTCACCCTCCTTGAGTTGCTTTGATTAAAATAATGTTATCATTTGTGTTCACCATACTTTTATTCCAATCAGAGCGAGACATTACTTTATTATTCAATGCCACTGCAATACCTTTGCTAACATCCATTTTGAGTGAAATAAACAAATCAGAAAGTGATTGTGGTTTTTTCAGTGGATATTTTTTGTCGTTGATGTAAACCATTCTATTTGGTTATTGGTTAATAGTTAATGGTTAATAGTTAATAATTAAAGCGTTCACCACCTAATAACTTAATAACCCAATAACATAATAGCTTAATAACTTAATAAATAACTAACGTTGGGAGAAAAAAGCAAGAAAAAAAAATTCTTGCTACTTAATTCCCTTCGGCAGCATTATCTGCATCAGGTTGCGTTCCTAGCGAAACAGAGGGTATAATCTCAGACTTTGATAATCAAAATTAATCACAAAGACACCCCTATAAGTTTTATGTTCACAAATCTACAAATTTTTGGAAATCAGGTAAGATAAGTTTTTAACAATTTATAATGATTTGTTCAAAAGATAGATGGATTTTTTCGCTATTCAAAAGCATTCAATTCATCTTGCAAATTCAGAAATGGATACTCTTTCTGAAGTTGTTTGCTACGTTGCAAAAAATTGACTTTAAACTGTTGATAGGCATCAATATTGGTATAAAATGGGCGATGTTGCTTGGCAGTAATAATATCTTTTATTTTTTCGAAAAGCAGTTTTGTTTCTTCATCAAAGGCAGTATCCATGAGCTTTTCAAAAACATATGAAATTGCCTGTTCATTCGGATGAACCATATCCTTTTTATAAAAACGATAATCGCGCAGATCATCAATTACCAATTCATAAGCAGGGAAATAAAATGCATTGTCACAGTCTTTAACTAATTGATGAATTGACTCAATCAAACGAGCTTTACTTAAATTGTTTTCAACCACTCCATCACGTATATAGCGCAGCGGACTTACCGTAAAAACAATTTTCAACTTGTTGTTGATTTTTTTTAATTGTTGAAATATCCTTTTATAATCAGCAATAATTTCATCACCGGTTAGTAATTGTTTTGAAAATTCTTTTTGAGAAATTTTATGACAATTACTTACCAATTGTTCCGTTTCATTATGCTTATAAACAAAGGAAGAACCAAATGTAATGAAGAGCCAATCGGCATTTTTAAGAAATTCACTTGCTCGGAAAATACTTTTATTGATTTCGGTTAAACAGCTTTGTTTATCAGGGTTTGAAAAGCGACTGTGGTGCTCCCAGCTGTTCCAGCATTCATTTGAAAAAAATAATTCATTTTCCTGCATTGCCCTATTATCAATATATCTGCGTAAAGCAATACCAATACTTAATGGATTATATAGTATTCCGTGAGGATTAATTTGGGCATTAAATTTAAACTGTTGCATTGTTTCTCCAATGTTTTCGGCAAAACAAGAACCAAGAAATAATACTTTTTGAGAATAATTAATTTTTTGTTGAAAAGGAGTAATTGGAAAAGAAAGATGAAAATCCATGTTTTTTCGCTATTTGTTTCCCGCTGATCTCGGAGATTTACGCAGATACACTGATTTTTTTCTATTGTGCACACTTACAATACGGTGAAAAAAATATCTGAGTATGTGGCAACAATGATTGTACGCGGGCTTGTTCAGCATCTGGGATCATTATCACACGCAGATCAAATATTTTTAAATTTTTTAAATTTTTAATTTCATTTGGGAATTTATCTATGTCGTTGCTCCACAGATCAAGTGTTTTTAATTTTTCAAGTTTACCAATTTCGTAAGGTAATGTAGTTAACTCATTATTATTAATATCGAGGTAAACCAAGTTTGTAAGATTTCCGATTTGATGCGGCAATTCTTCTACCCCATTTTTTGCAATAGCAAAATATTGTAAATCCTTTAATTGTCCTATTTCTTCAGGGATTTCCATGATATTATTTTTGCTCAGATCCAAATACTGAAGGTTCGTAAATTTAAAAATTTCGGGAGGAAATTTTTTTAACCTTTTTTTTCTTAACTCTAATTTAATGACATTCTCAGGATGCTTCAATGCTTCAGCAATACTTGTAAAAGCAGTAAGTGTATCCAAAGTAAGAGAATCCAGCAATTGGCTTTGGGCTACTATTTTTTGAGAAAATAAAATAGAAAACAGCAGAAAAGAAATTATTTTTCGGATTTTTATTTGAAGAGAATTAATTTTCATTCAATTATTGTCACAGATTACACAGATTCACACAGATTTGTTATGCGCAAAGAATCTTCCTTATCCTTTACCAGCTGACCTTTCAATGCATCCATATCTTTAAATTTAAGTTCATCACGTAATCGTTCAATAAAATAAATGGTTACATCTTTACCATAAATGTCTTTATCAAAATCAAAAATATTTACTTCAATACTTCTTCCCTTTCCTTCTACAGTAGGGTTATTTCCAATACTTAACATACCACTATATACTTTGTTATCATACTTTAATTTTACTGCGTATATGCCATCAGCAGGTATCAATTTGTATTTATCATCAACAACAATATTTGCAGTTGGATAACCAATTGTTCGTCCTAATTTCAAGCCTTCCACTACTTTACCGGTTATAGAATAAAGGTGTCCTAAAAAAGCAGTTGCTGTTTTAATATCACCTGTTTGCAACGCATGGCGAATTTTTGTCGAACTAATTTCAATATGGTCAATATCTTTAGCAGGAATTTCTTCCACTTCAAAACCATACAGGTGACCAAATTCTTTTAAGTGTTCAAATGAGCCTTCACGATTTCGTCCAAAATGATGATTATATCCAATTACCAATCGTTTGGTATTTATCTTATTGACCAAAATATTACGAACAAATTCAACAGAAGTTAACCTTGAAAACTCTTTCGTGAAAGGGTATATAATCAAATGATCTACTCCATATTTTTCGAGTAGTTCAATTTTTTCTTCCAATGAGTTGAGTAATTTAAGTTCATTATCCTCTGGAAAAAGCACCATTCGCGGATGAGGATAAAAAGTTAGAAGAACTGTTTCTCCATTTTCCTCCAGCGCCACATCTTTTAATCTGGAAATAATCTTCTGGTGTCCTAAATGCACTCCATCAAAAGTACCAGTAGTAACAACAGGGTTTTTCACCTTCTTAAAATCGTCAATTGCATTGTAAACTCTCATCTTAAAATGATTTCACAGATTATTATCAAAACTAATTATAAAAATACTAAAAAACTCTTTTTTTGCTTAATAAATTATATTAATTTCGCAACGTTTTAAAATAAACTAACATTTATATCCCCATAAAATATGTCGAAACAAACTGGTAAAATCACTCAAATAATTGGTCCTGTAGTTGATGTTAGCTTTGATGGCGGAACTACTTTACCAAACATTCTGGACGCTCTTGAGGTTGTTAAACCCAACGGACAAAGGATTATTCTAGAAACTCAAAAACATGTTGGAGAAGATACTGTACGTACCATTGCGATGGATTCTACAGATGGTTTGTATCGTGGAATGCCTGTAACCAATACAGGTAGAGGTATTACGATGCCGGTAGGTGATAAAGTAAAAGGTCGTTTATTTAATGTTGTTGGTGAAGCAATTGATGGAATTAGCCAGGTTAGTAATGAAGGTGGTGCACCTATTCACCGTACTCCTCCTAAATATGAAGATCTTTCTACTTCTACCGAAGTATTATTTACCGGAATTAAAGTTATCGATTTACTGGAGCCATACGCAAAAGGTGGTAAAATTGGTTTGTTTGGCGGTGCAGGTGTTGGTAAAACTGTATTAATTATGGAGTTGATCAACAATATCGCTAAGGGTTATGAAGGGTTGTCAGTATTTGCAGGTGTTGGTGAGCGTACCCGTGAAGGAAATGACTTGTTGCGTGAGATGATTGAATCAGGTGTTATCCGTTATGGAGAAGCATTTAAACATTCGATGGAAAAAGGCGGATGGGATCTTACCAAAGTGGATATTACTGAATTAGCTAAATCACAAGCCACTTTGGTGTTTGGACAAATGAATGAACCTCCGGGAGCACGTGCACGTGTTGCTTTATCAGGTTTAACAATGGCAGAATATTTCCGTGATGGAGATGAAAAATCAGGTGGACGTGATATCTTATTTTTTATTGATAATATCTTCCGTTTTACACAAGCAGGTTCAGAAGTATCCGCATTATTAGGCCGTATGCCTTCAGCTGTGGGTTACCAACCAACATTAGCTACTGAAATGGGATTGATGCAAGAGCGTATCACATCTACAAAGCGTGGTTCTATTACATCTGTACAAGCGGTTTATGTACCTGCCGATGATTTAACAGACCCTGCTCCAGCAACTACATTTGCCCACTTAGATGCTACAACCGTTTTGAACCGTAAAATTGCTGAGTTAGGTATTTATCCTGCTGTTGATCCTTTGGATTCTACATCACGTATTTTAAGTGCTGCAGTTTTAGGCGATGAGCACTATGGTACAGCACAGAAAGTCAAACAAATTTTACAACGTTACAAAGAATTACAAGATATTATTGCTATCCTTGGTATGGATGAATTATCGGAAGAAGATAAATTGGTTGTACACCGTGCAAGACGTGTTCAGCGTTTCTTATCTCAACCATTCTTTGTAGCTGAGCAGTTCACCGGTTTAAAAGGCGTTTTTGTGCCAATTGAAGATACAATCAAAGGATTTAACATGATCCTGAGTGGTGAAGTGGATAAATATCCTGAAGCAGCTTTTAACCTGGTAGGTTCTATTGAAGATGCTATTGAAAAAGGAAAGAAAATTTTAGCAGAAGCTTAATATAGATAAGAGATATTAGATGTGAGTATTGAGAAATCGTACTCACACTAATCTCAAATCTCAAATCTTAAATCTATGTTCCTAGAAATAATAACTCCCGATAAAAAAGTATACAGTGGTGAAGTAGATGCTGTAAAGCTTCCCGGTGCTGATGGTTCCTTTGGTGTTTTAAAAAACCATGCTCCTATTATCGCTACGCTTAAAAAAGGTACAGTAAAAATCACCGATACAAAAAAACACATTGAAAATTTTGAGATCAATGGTGGTGTTGTTGAAGTGTTGAAGAACAAAATTATTGTTCTGGCTGAAAACGCTTAATTGATTTTATTTTCCTCTTTGTGTTTATCCCCTATTTAATTAGGAGAAAAATTTACTTCTCTTAAGATGCTATATAACTCTCAACTGCATATAGCATTAAATAAATCAGCAGACAAATGAAAAAAGTAATTTTGCCTTTACTGGCAATCGTTTATATATCGTTAGCTTTCGCACAAAATACTTTCAAAGCCATCCTCAAAGATAGTTTGACAAACGAAGCGTTAATTGGTGCGACAGCAGTTTTAAAAGGAACAACCAACGGAAGTAGTGCCGATGGGAACGGAAAAATTGAAATCAAAAGCATTCCCAACGGCACGCAGACAATTGTTTTCAGTTACATTGGGTATAAAAAACTGGAACTCACTTTTATTTTTCCCCTTGCCGACAGTTTGAAAGAACAGATTGTCTTTATGAAATCTGATGGAGAAGAATTAGAAGAAGTGATTGTTTCAACAACAAGGACAAGCCGAAGCATACAAAATGTTCCGACAAGAGTTGAAGTGATTGAACTGGAAGAGATAGAGGAGAAAAGTAATATGCGACCTTCAAATGTTTCAATGCTACTGCACGAAAGCACGGGCATACAAGTTCAGCAAACATCTGCTACAAGTGCAAATGCAAGCGTCCGAATACAAGGTCTTGACGGTCGCTACACGCAACTGCTCAAAGACGGCTATCCGAATTTCGGAAACTTTGCGAGCGGTCTTTCTATTCTTGAAATTCCGCCACTTGATTTGAAACAAGTTGAAATTATAAAGGGACCCGCTTCACCGCTTTACGGTGGCGGAGCGATTGCGGGAGTGGTAAATTTCATTTCAAAGACACCCAAAGAGAAAGCGGAATACAATTTTGTTCTCAATCAATCTAACATAGGGCAAACAAACATTGGAGCATTTGCTTCGCAACGAAAAAATAAATTCGGCTACACATTATTCAGTTTAGGAAATTTGCAACAACCCTACGATGTGGACAAAGATGATTTTACCGAGTTGCCAAAGTCAACTGACTTTACCATGCATCCAAAATTGTTTTTTTATCCTTCTGACAAATCAACTTTCATAATCGGAAACAGTTTTACAACTGGCGAACGGACGGGCGGTGATATTCAAGTTGTCAAAGGCAATGCTGACACTTCTCACACTTACTTTGAAAAAAATAAAACGACAAGAAATATCAGCACTTTTGAGTTCAATAAAAAAATAAATGAAAAAAATATTTTCAAGATTAAAAGTAGTTTCAGTTATTTCAATCGGGCAATCATTTTATCTGATTATAATTTCAAGGGAATAAATTATAATTCTTTTTCCGATTTATCCTATGTTCATAATCTGAAAAATCAAACTTTAATTGTTGGAACAAGTTTTATCTATGATAATTTTTCTGAAACAAATATCCTGATGATGTTTCCGAACAGAAATTTTATTTCAAATACTGGCGGGGTGTATGCCCAACACACTTTGGACATTTCAGAAAAAATAAAATTGGAAGGTGGTTTCAGAACTGACATTGTAAATTATAGCAACACCAATTATTCCAAGACAGAATTTTTTGTTTTGCCTAGAGTTTCCGCATTGTTCAAACTCACCGACAAATTAAGTTCAAGAATTGGCGGTGGCTTGGGTTACAAAGCACCGACAGTTTTTACCGAGCAGACAGAGAGCATTCAATACAGAAATGTTTTGCCCTTGAACAATGTTACTTCTGAAAAAAGTTATGGCGGAACGGCAGACCTCAATTACAAAACCTCAATCGGTCAAAATCTTTATTTAGCAATCAATCAACTATTTTTCTACACACTCATTGACAACGCGACTGTTTTGCAGAGCAACACTTCGGGAAATTATTTTTTTACCAACGCAAACAAACCCGTTGAAAGCAAAGGTTTTGAAACTAATCTTAAATTCATTTACAAAGAACATTTGAAATTTTTTGTTGGTTACACATTCACAGACGCAAAGGCAAAATATCTCACAAGCAATCAGTATTTGCCCTTGCTTCCTCAAAATAAATTAAACATAGCACTGGTTTATGAAAAAGAAAGAAATCTAAAAATAGGTTTGGAAGGTTATTTCTCTGACAGACAATTTTTACCCAACGGCACACGGACACCATCGTTTTGGGAATTTGGAGTAATGGCAGAAAAAACATTCGGAAAAATTTCAGTGTTCATCAACTTTGAAAACTTCACCGACACCCGCCAAAGTCGTTACAAAAGAGTTATAAATGAACCGCACAACAACCCGACATTTGATGACATTTGGACACATACGGAAGGGTTTACAATTAATGGCGGACTGAAAATAAAACTATAACGAAAAACAGAAAATAAGGGCTGTCGCTAAACACCTGCTTTGAAAAATTTATTATGAAACCAACCTTTACATTCATCTTTACCATATTACTTCTCTCCGGTTGTAAATACGGCATTGTAAAAAAGCCTAAGAGTATTGATTCTCAAATGGAAGACAGCATTTTCACAAAAAACATTATTGATAAAAGTAAGAATGGATATTGGTTAGTTGTACGTGGATACAAAGTTACTGACCATATTGTTGCAACAGCAACTGCAACAGATTATTCTCATGCTGCGATAGTAGATTTAACAACTAAGTCGGTTATAGAAGCCGATGGCACAGGTATTCATGAAAGTAGTTTGGGTAAATTTGTAAACCATTCATTTACAATAACTATTGTTAAACCTATCGGTTATACTGCAAAACGAGGAGAAATAGCCGTTGCAAGTGCAAGAGCTAAAATCGGAAAATCATATGATTTTTTAGGAACTGTAGGCATCAATGATTCTGAAAGATATTATTGCAGTGAACTAGCAGTATGTTGCTACTCAAACATAAAAGACTCTGTAAAACTTCCACCGGTAATTAAACCTTCGTATTTACTGACACTAGGAACAATCATTTTTGAGACACCGGAACGGAAAGTGAAGAAGTAAATCCTCAATTTATTTTATTCTAATCACAATCCAGATTTTGTTTATTCTTAGTTACACTAGAAAATTTATAGGTAAAACCAATTCCAAGCACTTCTTTAAATTGCGTTCCCGGACCAACATGGTCAATCGTTAAACTACCGCTTTTATAAAAGGTAATTTTTGTGTTATCATCATACAGTAATTGGG
>JAHEYA010000516.1 GCA_023251855.1 Bacteroidota bacterium | reverse complement strand
ACCAACAGTTTCCACAATAATATAATCAAAAGAAAATGCGCGCATTACATCAACAATTTCAATGATGGTAGCTGATAAACCACCCAATGAACCACGGGTTGCAATAGAACGGATAAAAACATTTTCATTTGTAAAATGTTCTGCCATTCGTAATCTATCACCAAGTAAAGAACCATAATTAAATGGTGATGTAGGGTCAATTGCAATAATACCAACGGTTTTACCTTGCTCGGTTAATTTTTTCACTACTGCATTTATCAAAGTGCTTTTGCCTGCACCTGGGGGTCCGGTAACACCAACAACAGGAATAGATGGTTTAAATTTCAGAGAAGTTAAAATTTCCTGATGCCCCGCTAGCTCATTTTCAACAATGGTAATGCAACGTGCCAGCGCTTTTTTATCGCCTTGTTGCATTTGTTGAATAAGCGAAGAAGCCTCTCCCCCTTTCCCCCTCTCCAACCGCGTGCCGCCAATAGCTTTAGCGGTGGCGCAAGGAGAGGGGAGATTAAGTGAGCTACTTAGTTTAAAATTATCTTTTATTTTTTTCATTTATCCTTATTCCCCTTTTTCATCTCCTCCCCTTAGGGGAGGTCGGGAGGGGCTTAAAATTCCGCAGTTTTAGGTGCTCTTGGAAATGGTATCACGTCACGAATGTTGGTCATGCCGGTAACAAATAAAACCAATCGTTCAAAACCTAAACCAAATCCGGCATGTGGAGCTGTTCCAAATTTCCGTGTATCTAAATACCAATATAATTCATCAGTAGGAATATGCATTTCTCTCATCCGTTTTTCTAAAAATTCCAAACGCTCTTCACGCTGCGAACCTCCAACGATCTCGCCAATGCCCGGAAATAAAATATCCATTGCAGCAACCGTTTTTCCATCCTCATTCATTCGCATATAAAATGATTTGATATCTTTGGGATATCCGGTTAAAATAACCGGTTTTTTAAAATGTTTTTCTACCAAAAAACGTTCATGTTCACTTTGAAGGTCAGCGCCCCAATTCTCAATTAGATATTTGAATTTTTTCTTTTTATTTGGAGTCGAATGTTTTAAAATCTCTATTGCCTCCGTATACGTTAACCGCTCAAAGGTGCTTGAAGAACAGAAATGCAGTTTAGCGATCAGGTCCATTTCGGAACGCTCATCTTGTGGTTTTGATTTTTCTTCTTCTAATAAACGGTTTTTCAAAAACTCTAATTCATCCGCACAATTTTCCAATGCATATTTGATTACATATTGTAACAGATCTTCTGCTAACTTAGCATTATCAACTATATCAGCGAAAGCTACTTCAGGTTCAATCATCCAAAATTCGGCAAGGTGGCGGGTTGTATTTGAATTTTCGGCACGAAAAGTTGGTCCGAATGTGTATACTTCCCCCATTGCCATTGCTGCTAACTCCGCTTCTAATTGCCCGGAAACAGTAAGATTGGTAGATTTACCAAAAAAATCTTGTTTAAAATCTACTTTGCCATCTTCACTGCGTGGCGGATTATCAAAATCTAAATTGGTAACACGAAACATTTCTCCTGCACCTTCAGCATCCGATGCTGTGATAACAGGAGTGTGTAAATAAACAAACCCACGTTCATTAAAAAACTGGTGTATTGCAAAAGCCAATGAATGACGAACTCTGAATACCGCATTAAATGTATTTGTACGAAAACGTAAATGAGCAATCTCACGCAAAAATTCCAAACTGTGTTTTTTGGGTTGAAGTGGAAATTTTTCAGCATCACTATCACCCAGTATTTCCAGGTGTTTTACTTTAACTTCCACTTTTTGTCCTTTACCCATCGACTCGACCAACTCACCGGTAACACTCACCGCAGCTCCTGTGGTAAGTCGCTTTAACAGGGCTTCATCTGTGTTTTGAAAATCCACAACAGCTTGAATATTATTTGTTGTGGAACCATCATTGATGGCAATAAACTGATTGTTACGAAATGTTCGTACCCAGCCTTGTATCTTAACTTCACTTCCGTATGCCGTTAAATTTAACAGCTCTTTTACTTTTGTCCTTTTCACGTTTTTCAATAGTATTGATAAATAGTTTATTGCTAAGAAATAACAAATTGCTGCGAATTTACGAATCTATAATTAATTGGGTATATGTAAAATGGTCACGGATTTACAGAATCAATAAGAGTTTTATTTTCAATTTAGATTTATAAAAAAAATTATTCGTTATCCGAACTTATACCCTCAATCCAATCACAAGTATATCATCGGTTTGCGAATTATTTCCTTTCCAAGCATTCATAACTGCTTCCAATTTTTTTTGTTGTTCTTCCATAGGGAGTTGATGAATCTCCGTTAATAATTCTTTAAAAGGTCTATAATAAAATTTTGTATTCTTCGGGCCACCAAACTGATCCACAAAACCGTCAGAAAAAAGATAGATGCAATCGCCTTTTTCTAATTTAATTGTATGATTTGTAAAACAAAATTCTCCATCTAAAGAAAGACCAATTGATTCAGAATCGGCCTTTGTTTCTGTAAGAACTCCATTTCGAATCAAATACAGTGAATTATGCGCACCTGCATATTCCAAGGTGGAATTTTGATAATCTATCTTACACAGTGCAATATCCATCCCATCATTGATTTTCCCTCTTTTATTAGTTTGATGTAATGACTCTACAACTAATTTACTCAATTCATCTAAGATCATTGCCGGTTGATAAATGTGTTCTCTTTTTACAATTTGTTCTAAAAAATTATATCCCATCATACTCATAAATGCCCCTGGAACGCCATGTCCGGTACAATCAACAGCTGCTATAATAAGGGAAACCCCCTCCAACTTCCCCAAAGGGGGAGAGTTTACAACCGCACCATCGCCTTGCCACATAGCTTGTGGGGGAATCGCCCCCTCCCCTTGCGCCACCGCTGAAGCTAAGGCAGCACGCGGTTGAGGGAGGGATGGGGAGGGGCTACCAAACCAATAAAAATCTC
>JAHEYA010000077.1 GCA_023251855.1 Bacteroidota bacterium | reverse complement strand
AAACTTCCCACAGGTAAAGAATACGCAGAGGTTCGCAAAATAGTATCGAGTCATAAATTGCATACCATATGCGAAAGTGGTAATTGTCCGAATATGGGTGAATGCTGGGGAGCGGGTACCGCCACATTTATGATACTTGGTAATATTTGTACACGCTCCTGCGGATTTTGTAATGTAGCCACAGGTCGCCCGAAAGCAGTTGACCTTGATGAACCTCAGCGTATAGCCGAATCTGTAAAGCTGATGAATGTTAAACATTGTGTAATTACTTCCGTTGACCGCGATGACTTGAAAGATGGAGGTTCCATCATCTGGGTAGAAACAATAAACGCCATCAGAAAATTAAGTCCTCAAACAAAATTTGAAACATTAATTCCAGATTTTCAGGGGAAGTGGGAAAATCTTCAACGTATTATTGATGCAAAACCGGATATTGTTTCACATAATGTGGAAACCGTTCGTAGACTTACCAAGCAGGTGAGGATACAAGCAAAATATGATAGAAGTTTGGAAGTATTAAAACGCCTTAAAGACGCGGGATTAAAAACTAAATCAGGCATTATGCTTGGCTTAGGCGAAACAGAGCAAGAGATCTATGAAACGATGAATGACCTGCGCACAGCAGGTTGCGATGTATTAACACTAGGGCAATATCTTCAACCCTCGCCAAAACATTTACCGGTAAAGGAGTTTATTCGACCCGAACTGTTTGAAAAATATAAACAAATTGGTCTTCAAAAAGGTTTTCGTTTTGTGGAGAGTGGTCCATTGGTTCGTTCATCCTACCATGCCGAAAAACATATTTTTTAATAATAATATATCATTAGTTATTTTTTTTTATCTTTGGAAACTATCCCCCAATAAATTCAATTTTTGAATGCTATGAAAAATAATAAATTACTTCTTTGTTCCGCATTACTAACCGGAACAATATTAACTGCAGGTTTTGTTTATCTGAATGATCGCAACTCTTTTACAATAGGATTAAATCAAAAACAAGAAAGCAATGAGTCTGAAGCTGCTGCTGCGGGAGCTGCTGAGTGGCTTTTTAATGTGCAAAAAAATCCTATTACCGGGCAGATTGACCCGATGGATGTAATAAGAATAAGAGAAGAAGCTTACCAAATGCGCAACAATAGGTCAACTGCCGCTTCATTAGGTTTGAACTGGTCGGAATTAGGGCCCGATAATGTTGGTGGCCGTACCAGGGCAATATTAATTGACAATAGGGATGCAAGTCATCAAACGATGTTTGCCGGCAGTGTTTCGGGTGGTTTATGGACCTCCACAAATGGTGGCTCTACCTGGAGCAATGTTCCCGGTTTTGATCAACAGCCTAATTTAGCTATTGTTTCATTAACTCAGGCTCCAAATGGCGATATATATGCAGGTACCGGAGAAGGCAATTTTTACTTCTACAGTGGTACTGGTTCTGCCGGTATTTTGGGAGCAGGTATTTACAAATTACTGCATGATAGTACTACTTTTTCAAGAATTCCATCTACTATCCCAACATCAACATTCAATACTTCGGCAAGTGCAGCAACAGCTTTTTGTTCTGTTCATGAAATGGCAACTGATCCTGTTAATTCCAATAGAATTTATGCTGCCACTATGTATGGGCTCCGCTCTTCTAATAATGGCGGGTTAACATGGTTGCATCCTGTTCGCACTACTAATGGAACAGCAGTAACTACTGTTGCACTTGATGTTGATGTTGCCAGTGATGGAACTGTTATTGCAAATATTAACAATAAACTATATCGTTCTGCTACCGGTGATTCAGGCACCTTTACACCTGTTACAACCGGTCTTCCGGCTTCAGGCGTTGGCCGGATAGAATTTGCGATCGCACCCAGTGATCCTAATTACATGTATGCCTTGGCCGGAAAAACTGGCAATGGCTTACTTTTAGGAGTTTATCAATCTATTGATAAGGGTCTTACCTGGTCAACAATTGGTAATGGTGGCAGTTCACAGTTTGAACTTTTCGGAACCGGTCAGGCAGATTATGATTGCGCTATCGGAGTGTTTCCGGATAACAAATACAAAATTATTATAGGAGGTGTTGGTATCTGGAAATGGGAACAAACAAATCCTTCGGTTCCCGGAATCGGTCAGTGGTCTTTGGCTGCAACACAAGGCGGAAGTCCATTCAACCCTTATTATGTTCATTCTGATGTTCATGAGTTCAGATTTCATCCTTCTAATCCATCTGTATTTTTTGTAGGTTGTGATGGAGGTATTTTCCGTGGATTTGATAATGGCTCGGAAATACTTTATCAACCAATGAACCACGGTTATAATGTTACTCAATTTTATTCAATCGCTTTTGAAGGAGATGACCCTTCAAGAAGAGCTTTTACAAGTGGAGCACAGGATAATGGAACAAATTATATCAGCGGGCACGGAAACACTGTCGAATCGGCCGAAGCTATTGATGGCGGTGACGGTGCTGAATGTGAAACTTCTTATTTAAATCCTAATGTATCATTCAGCACAGTATATTATGGTACACTAAGGCGCCATTCATCCAAAGGTGGTGGTGGCAGCAGCTTTTACCCTGATAAATTTACAACATTGTTTCCTACATTGGGTAATGCAGGATTTGCATCATTTGTAACTCCAATCGCATTGTATGAAACAAAAACAGCAACCAACAGTCCTGATTTTTATAGGTTTATAAATACCCCATCTTCACAAACCATTGGGATGGGTGATGGTATAAAAAAACATTTTACTGGAACTTTAAATTTGCCTTATCCATCGGCTACAATTGTTCCTGATTCTATTTCAATCAAATCCGGTTTACAAACTGTAAGAGATGATCAGATGGGAGCTTTAAAGGAAGGAACTACAACTGTTGGAACAATTAATTATATTACCGGTGCATTTGATTTTACTTTTCTTACTGCTCCTGCAAATGCTGCAACAGTGAATTTAACATTTTCAGTGATTTATGCTTCGGGATCCAATCTTGATATTACCCGTGCCGACTATGAAGCTCCTCTAAACTATACTACCACTACCCAGATCGATCCGGGTGATACAGCAATGATATATGATCCATTCCAGGCAAAAATTGCCGTTGGATTTAGTGGTGGAAATGGTGTTTGGATGACAAAAGGGGCATTGAATTTTTCAATTACCCCTAAATGGTTCAAACTTGGAACACTTTCGGGTGAGGCCGAAGAATTGGCCTGGTCAAATGATGGAGATATTTTATATGTTGGAACCTCTGCAGGTGTTCTTTACAGGTTTTCAAATTTAGCACCTGTTACCGATTCAGCTAATGGTGACGTAAGCAGTCCTCACTCGGTTGTTGTTAAAACCCAGATCGCCAGTTTTGGCGGATTTATTACAGGTTTATCAGTAAATCCTACCGATGCAAATAAGGTAGCAGTTTCCATTGGTGGTTACAGCAGTTCCATAACTCATGTATATTATTCAACAACTGCTGCAACCTGCGCTTCTTCTTCTTCAACTGCTAATTTTGCCGGAAAACAAGGAACAGGAACAACTAAATTACCCGGCTTTCCCGTTTATTCTGTTTTGATCGAACAAAATGATACTAAACGTTTAATTATTGGTACTGAATTAGGTGTTTATTCTACTGCTGATATTACTGCCACAAATCCTGTTTGGACAGTTGATAATGGAACAACCGGGTTTATGCCAAATGTGCCTGTGTTTAAAATTCGCCAGCAAAGACGAGGTGGTAATGAAGTTTACAACCCGGCTGTAATATATGCTGCAACACATGGCCGTGGTGCATGGAAATGTGAAACGTTTTTAGGGTGGGTTGGTATTACTAATCCGGGAGGCAACAGTACTTCAAAATCTAAATCAAACTCAGGTATTGTTATCTATCCTAATCCAATGGTTGATCAGGGAACGATTGCATTTAATTTAGATGCTCCAGCAGATGTGGTTATTTCTATCTATAATTTGCAAGGTCAGTTGATCAAAGTAATTAATTCCGGAAAATTAAATTCGGGAGAACAGAAAATACCGGTTTCAACAAATGAACATTCAAAAGGTACTTATCTGGTAAGTATTGATGGAAGTGCTATTCATGCAACAGCAAAATTTGTAGTGGTGAAATAGTTGTTTTTTTATAAAATATGCCCTTAATTAAGCTTTAAGCTTGGTTAAGGGCTTTTTATTTATAAATTTAAACGATTTAAAAATTATGCAAAAGTTTAAAATAAAAGGTGATTATATTCAGCTCAATCAATTGTTAAAAGCAATGGCTTGGTGTGCTAATGGAGCCGAAGCAAATATTCTTATTGATGGTGGTTTGGTGAAAGTAAATGCAACTACAGAGTATCGGAAACGGAATAAATTAGTTGTTGGGGATTGTGTTGAGCATAAAGGTAAGAGGGTTGAAATTGAATAAATAGAGGCTTCGTAATAACATAAATAACATAAAAAAAATCCCATCCTCAATAGGATGGGATTTTTTATGAAATAAATTCTATTAATTATTGTACAATCAATTTTTGAATTTGAACATCAGCACCGGTATTAAACTTAATATAATAAATACCTTTAGCAATGCCTTTTAAGTTGATTTCTCTGTTATACTCAGCTCCTCTTGGTATTGAGCTGTCAATAGTTTTATAAACTTCTTTACCTTGAATATCAACAATACTGATCAGCAATTCTCTGAAATTTGCATTTGCAATTGTAACTTTAAAGATTCCGCTGGTTGGATTCGGATACATTTCAACATTTTCAGAAAATGCATTTTCAGCTATACCAACGCATGATTGAACAGTTATAATCTGAGATGCAGCATTTGAACAACCACTTGCTGTTACTGTGTAAGTGATGGCTTGTGTGCCAACTCCCGCTACTGAAGGGCTAAACGTGCCTGCACTAACTCCTGTTCCTGCATAAGTACCACCGGCAGGTGTACCACCGGTTAAACTAAATGGCGCTACTGTTATACAGTATGGAGTAGGAAATGCTGCTAAACCAACTGTTGGCAATGGATTTACAGTTACCACCACATTTTGAGTGCCGGCTGTACAACCTGTTGAATTGGTCGTGTATACATAAGTAACACTCACAACACCTGTTGTACTGTTTGTTAATGTTTCGCTAACACCGCCTGTGCCAGCTGTTCCGGGTTCATTTATACCATTTACCGTAGCACGTGTCCAGGAGAAAGTAGCACCTGATGTAGAACTAGTTGGTGTATAATTGAATGTTGTTCCACTGCATACTGTTGGGGTTAAACTGCTGCTTAATCCTGCTACAGGGCTTACTGCAACAACCACGCTCTGACCGGGAGCATTAGTACAACCATTTGCTGTTACTATAAAAACATAAGTAACGTTGAGTGTAGACCCTGAAGTATTGGTAAGTACTTCATTCACACTTCCTGAACCTGTTGCTGCAGGCTGTGTAATACCTGTTACTGCAGCCCTTGTCCATGTAAATGTAGGACTAGTAGCAGTAGTGGTTGGAGTATATGAGAAAGCGCTTCCACTACATATTGTTGGTGGTGTTAATGTGCTGCTCAGTGATGGTGTAGGGTTTACGGTAACAACTACATTTTGTATGTTACTGCAAGGAGCTACAGAAGTTGTGTATACATAAGTAACATTAATAGGAGCATTGGTAGTGTTTGATAATGTTTCGTTCACACCTGCTGTTCCTGCTGCTCCCGGTTGAGTTATACCTGCTGTTGTTGCACGAGCCCATGCAAAAGTTGCTCCGGGCGTAATACTGGTTGGTGTATATGTGAAAGCAGATCCGCTGCAGATGGAAGGCGGAGTTAAGGTGCTACTCAATAAAGGTGCAGGATTAACAAACTCATCAGCACCTATATCAGGGAAATTAACATCACGCGCTGTATTGTCAATATCATTCACAATACCGGCTATTGGTGTTCCTCTATGGTCTATACCACAATTGTTGGCAACTACCAAGTGCAAATCGGTTGCGGATGTAAATATCGGTGCAACAGATATTGAATTAGTATCCTTGCCGGTTGCTGTTTTCCAGGCAGCAAGATTTACCACATTGTTTCCTGCAAAGATACCTAACACCGGTGCCGATCCACTACTATAGTCATTGTAATCCATTTTGGTGAAAACAGTATTGGCAGCTTCGCAAATAACACTTAATCGGTGTGAGCCTGAAGTTTGACTGTTTGCAAAAATATTATCACGAATATT
This sequence comes from Bacteroidota bacterium, assembly GCA_023251855.1. Taxonomy (GTDB): domain Bacteria; phylum Bacteroidota; class Bacteroidia; order 2-12-FULL-35-15; family 2-12-FULL-35-15; genus 2-12-FULL-35-15. Next base: position 2,540 of record JAHEYA010000077.1, on the reverse strand, counting down.
AAGTGAACTTGGGTTAGTTATTCCTAGAGTGATATTAAGTGCTGCAGGTTGTCCGGAAGTATCGGTTTGCTGGGTATTCATAGAAACTGAGTTGTAATAAATATTATACCCGCCTCCATCCTGCAAAATTATTCCATATCCATTATCTGTAATAGCATCACCGGAGTATCCATAGCTGGCAACATCATAAATAAAATTGTTGGAAACGGTTAGATTTGCTGCTGTTGAAGAGGAAACTAAAGCAATACCATCAGAACCCCAACCTACTGTATTTGTATTTTTTATATCACTTATTTTATTTCCATTGATGGTACCTCCTGAAATAGCACCTACCACAATGATCCCTGAAACAGTGCTGGAAGTACTGGTGGTAATTCCAAAAATGGTATTGTTGGAGACTGCCACATTTGTTTGATTAGAAATAAATAGTCCTCTGAATCCAAGTTTGTTGGCGGCAGTAGCCGAACCAATTTGATTACTCAATAGTACAGCACCTGCTTCACCGGAAGCAGGCCCTACAACTCCGATTCCATAGGCAGCTGTATTTATAGCATTGTTCTGGTAAGTGTTATTTGAGTTAGCACTTTCGGCAACAGCACCAATAGTAGTACCACTTGATGAAATAATTCCGGCAAGCGTTGTGGTAGGGGCATTACCTTTAATGATACAATTTTTAATCGTGTTATTTGTAGCACCATCTGTTGCAGAAGCGCTTCCTAACCAAATAACAGCAGAGCTGGTTCCTGTATTGGTATTGGTGATGGTAAGGTCGCGTGATGTTCCACCAGAATTAGATCCGTCAAATGTAACAAAATCAGCACCATTCAATTTTATTAAAGCTGAAGCAGTGGTTCCTGTAAGTGTGGCTGTAACTCCTGTACCGGGTTTAATTAATAAAGTAAAACTGGAAGCACAGCCATAAGCAATTGAATTTAATGCATTAGCGCCAGTTTCAGTTATGTTCGACAAAATGTTTGCTGTAACATTTCCAGTCAAGCCTCCTGCATTTATTGCTGCAAATAATCCGCTTGGACCGGTAAGAGTGGTATATGTACCACCGGTACCAACTGTTACAGTGCCAGTCAATCCTGTCACAAGTTTATAATTGTTAATGGTTCCACCTATCGGGAAGGCTGTTGCTGTAAGAGCAACCCCTGCAGGCATTACAGCAAATGTTCCACTGTTAATACCAGTATTGGGAGTTGTAACAATATCTTGTGCTACAACAAAATATTGAATGGTATCACCGGCAACCGCTCCTCCAAAAATTAAAGTATAATCTATTACTAAAGTGAATGGACTTGCAGTGCTGACTGTTTCTACATATTTCCAACCGTTGGTTGTATTAGTATTGGTGGCAGGTAAAGCATTTAGATTTGATTTTTTCTTGAACCATATTCTTGGTTTAGTGCCATTATTTGTATTTACACCTGACCCGTCAGTGATAGTTGCAATTAATGTATCCGTAGTTAAACAGCTGGTATTGTTCAACGGAACATATGAAATAGCAGGAGCAGTAAGGTCATTGGATATTCCATTAAACTCATCAGCACCAATATCCGGAGCTGTTCCTGTGCCTGCGTATCCTCCATTACCCTGGCGAACATTAGCATCGAAGTCATCGGTATATGTTGCAACATTTACCGCACCACTTTCAATTTGTGTAGCAAAAGTGGTATTGATGTGTAAAAAATTGGCATTGCTGCCTGTTGTTGAAAGAAAGGTAGGATTTTCAGTAACACTTGCTCCATCACGTGGTGCAATGGTTCCGGCTGTAAAAGCTCCCGAACTGTATGCAAGTAATGTTTGTGCAGTACCTGTTCCATCCGAGTATATTAACCGGGTAGCTCCGGGAGTACCTGAATAAAATAAATTATTGTTGGAAGTGCTTGCATAGTTAGCAAGATTGCCTGCTGTACCAAGGCTTCTGCGGTATGAAACGGTGAGGCCGGTTCCTGAAGGAGTTGACAAGTTAACAATAACATTATTCCTTAAATTAAGTGCAGATGTTGTTGAAGTAGTGCTGGCAGTATGAAAGATACCACTGGTACTAAAATTAGCACCGGTTGAAGTAGCATTCAAATAAACCGAATTGTAATATACATTTGTGGTTGAATTTGCAGCAGTTGAAAGAATACTGATACCTCTAATCATATCTGATGTGCCTGTACTTACGGGTGCTATCAAGCCTCCAATAAGATTGTTGGAAATGTTTTGAGTAACTCCGGAAGTTATCAAAATACCATTTACGGTTCCTGTAGCATTGTTGGCTTGAAGGTCAAAAATTTTATTTTTTGAAATGTTTTGAATTGATCCGGAAGTTCCACCGGAGCTTGCAATACCACTTACTGCAAAACCACCTGTTGTAACCAACGTGTTTATGTTACAGCCTGTAACACTTTCTGTACCTCCGTTTCCGGCAGCAATATTAATTCCCTGGATGGGCCCACTTCCCAAAATATTAGAAATGGTATCATTTGAAATAACGGTACCGGTACCGGAATAATTTGTTTGTAAAGCAATAACAGCACCTGAACCAA